>JADGRM010000110.1 GCA_017880945.1 Gallionella sp.
GTGAGCGGGTGAGTGACTTTCAGGCCGGTGTCCATGCCTTTCTTTTCCATCGTGGCGATGTCCGCTTCGGCCACGCCGCCTTTCTTGCATTCCTCGATGAAAGCAGCGAGTTGCGTATTGCCTTGCGCGGCGCGGGTCGCTAGCGGATGCTCCGCAGCGACCGCGACAAAGGTCACACCCATGATCGTGTCGGCGCGGGTGGTATAGACCCAGAGTTTTTCCTGCTTGCCATCCAGTTCATGCGGGAACGCAAAGCGCACGCCATAGCTTTTGCCGATCCAGTTGCGCTGCATGGTCTTGACCTGTTCCGGCCAGCCATCCAGCGTGTCGAGGCCTAGCAGCAACTCTTCGGCGTATTGGGTGATGCGGAAGAAATACATCGGGATATCGCGCTTTTCCACCAGTGCGCCGGAACGCCAGCCGCGCCCGTCGATCACCTGTTCGTTGGCCAGCACGGTTTGATCTTCAGGGTCCCAGTTCACCGAGGAAGTCTTCTTGTAGATGATGCCTTTCTTGAACAAACGCGTGAACAGCCATTGCTCCCAGCGGTAATATTCCGGACGGCAGGTGGTAATCTCGCGCGACCAATCGATGCCCAGCCCGAGGCTCTTCAACTGCTTGCGCATATAATCGATGTTGTCGTAAGTCCACGCGGCGGGCGGCACGTTGTTGGCCATCGCGGCATTTTCGGCGGGCAAGCCGAATGCGTCCCAGCCCATGGGCTGCATCACGTTGTAGCCCTTCATGCGGTGGTAGCGCGACAATACATCGCCGATGGTGTAGTTGCGCACGTGACCCATATGCAGCTTGCCGGACGGGTAAGGGAACATCGACAGGCAGTAATACTTGGGCTTGTCGGACTGCTCGGTGGCACGGAACGCCTTGCAGTCATCCCAGTGCTGTTGCGCGGCGGCTTCGATGTTCCTGGGCTGGTAATCCTGCTGCATTTGTTTTTTGTGAAGGTTTGATGAGACCGCCATTATAACGGCATCATCAATCCTGCACATGGTCGCTATATCAAAGAGAGACGTTCTGCTAGAATTGCCGCCTAAAATTTTTATAAATCCCCTCAGGAGAGTTCACTATGTCCCGCAAACATCCCGTGATTGCCGTGACCGGTTCATCCGGCGCAGGCACCACTACTGTAAAACGTGCCTTTGAAAATATTTTTCGCCGCCAAAAGATTACCTCTGCGGTCATCGAAGGCGACAGCCTGCACAGCCTGGACCGCATGGCGTTCCGCGCCGCTGCCGCAGAAGCGGCCAAGGCCGGCAATAACAGCTTCAGCCATTTTGGCCCGGAAGCCAACCACTTCGACAAGATCGAAGAAACCTTCAAGACCTACGGCAAAACCGGCATGTGCAAGCGCCGCTACTACGTGCATAGCGATGCCGAGGCCGAACAGCACAACAAGCATTTCAAGCTCAAAGATCTGAAGCCCGGCGTATTCACCCCATGGGAAGATATCGAGAAGGATTCCGACTTGCTGTTCTATGAAGGCCTGCACGGCCTGGCTACCGATAATGGCAAGGTCGATGTGGCCAAACATGTGGATTTGGGTATCGGCGTAGTGCCGGTGGTCAATCTGGAATGGATCCAGAAGATACACCGCGACGGAGCTGAGCGCGGTTATTCGGCTGAAGCAACGGTGGATACCATCATGCGTCGCATGCCGGACTACATCAAGTACATTACCCCGCAATTTTCGCGCACCGACATCAATTTCCAGCGTGTCGCGACCGTGGACACCTCCAATCCGTTCATCGCGCGCGACATTCCGACTCCGGATGAAAGCTTCGTGGTGATCCGCTTCCGCGAACCCAGGGGTGTGGACTTTCCCTACATGCTCGGCATGATCCCCAACTCGTTTATGTCACGCGCCAACACCATTGTGGCGCCCGGCGGCAAGATGAGCCATGCGATGGAAATCATCCTCGCACCTATCATGCACGACATGATCGAGAACAAGAAAAAATAGAAGAAATAAAAGACCAGCGAAGAATTAAACGGGGGGCAGATGAAAATCTGTCCCCCGTTGTTTTGCGAAAAGACAAGCGTAGGACACGGATTTCCGGATTCCATTGCAACGTCTGGAACAAGCGCTGTGGCATAATCCCGCAATGAATTCCTCACTGCTTTCCGGCCTCAATCCCGAACAACGTCAAGCCGTCACCCTGCCGCACCAGTCCGCGCTGATACTGGCCGGGGCGGGTAGCGGCAAGACGCGCGTGCTGACCACGCGCATCGCTTATCTGATCAGCACCGGCGCGGTCAGCCCGCACAGCATACTGGCGGTGACATTCACCAACAAGGCGGCCAAGGAAATGCTCACGCGCCTATCGGCGATGTTGCCGATCAACGCGCGCGGCTTGTGGATAGGCACGTTTCACGGGCTGTGCAACCGCATGTTGCGCGCGCATTACCGCGAGGCGAATCTGCCGCAGACTTTCCAGATACTCGACAGCGGCGACCAGCTTTCCGCGATCAAGCGGCTGATGAAAGCAATGAATGTGGACGATGAAAAGTTTCCGCCGCGCGAGATGCAGAATTTCATCAGCAGTAGCAAGGAGCAGGGTTTGCGGGCGCATGAGGTGGAGGCCTACGATCCGTACACGCGGCGCAAGGTGGAAGTTTTTGCCGAATACGATGCGCAGTGCCAGCGCGAAGGCGTGGTGGATTTTTCCGAATTGTTGTTGCGCTGCTACGAACTGCTGTCGCGCAATGCGGCGTTGCGCGAGCATTATCAGGAACGCTTCAAGCACATTCTGGTGGACGAGTTTCAGGATACCAACAAGCTGCAATACCAATGGCTGAAGCTGCTGGCGGGCAAGCACAGCGCGCTGTTCGCGGTGGGTGACGACGACCAGTCCATCTATGCGTTTCGCGGCGCGAATGTCGGCAACATGCAGGAGCTGACGCGCGACTTTCATGTCGAGAACGTCATCAAACTGGAACAGAATTATCGCTCGCACGGGAATATCCTGGATGCCGCCAACGCGCTGATCAGCCGCAACCGCAACCGCCTCGGCAAGAATCTGTGGACTTCGGAAAGCGGCGGCGAGCCGCTGCGTGTGTATGAAGCGCCGACCGATGTGGAAGAGGCGGGCTTCATCGTCAGCGAGATTGAGCATTTACAATCCGAGGGAGTCCATCTCAAGGAGATCGCGCTGCTGTACCGCTCCAACGCTCAATCGCGCGTGCTGGAGCACGCGCTGGTTTCCGCCGGGTTGTCGTATCGCGTGTATGGCGGGCTGCGCTTTTTCGAGCGGCAGGAGATCAAGCATGCGCTGGCCTATCTGCGGCTGATGGAAAACACCGATGACGACAACGCGCTGCTGCGCATCATCAACTTCCCGACGCGCGGCATCGGCGCGCGCAGCATCGAGCAGTTGCAGGAAGCGGCGAAGATGAACAGCACTACGCTGTGGGATGCGGCAGCTAGGGCAGGCGGCAAGGTGTCGGCGTTCGTCGCGCTGATCGAATCGCTGCGCAGCGCGACGCGCGAATTGCCGCTCCACCCGCAAGGGGTAGGCCGGGGTGTGCCCGGAGCCTCCGGCTCCACCCTCCCGCTCCCGGAAATTATGGATCACGTGTTGGAGCACAGCGGCCTGATTGCGCATTACCAGAACGAAACCGGCGCCAAGAAGCGCGAGGCCGAGGAACGGTTGGAAAACCTGAACGAACTGGTCAACGCGGCCACGCTGTTCGTGCATGAGAACGAGGACGATAGCCTGACCTCTTTCCTCACTCACGCTTCATTGGAAGCCGGAGAACATCAGGCCGGGGATCAGGATGATGCGCTGCATCTGATGACCGTGCATGCTTCCAAGGGGCTGGAGTTCCACACCGTGTTCATCACAGGTCTGGAAGAAGGTTTGTTCCCGCACCAGAACAGCCAGAATGTGGACGGAGGTCTGGATGAAGAACGCCGCCTGATGTATGTCGCGATCACCCGCGCACGCCGCCGCCTTTACCTTACCTTCGCGCAAAGACGCATGTTGCATGGCCAGGCAAGTTACAGTATGGCGTCGAGTTTCCTGCGCGAACTGCCGGACAATTTATTGCTTTGGATCACGCCGAGGATCGCGCAGCGGAATGCTTTTGCTTCATTCGGTCATCAGGCTTTATCTCCTTCTGCGCCGCAGCGCTCCTCCTCCTTAGCGGATGAAACGGGAAAACACACGAGCGATTCGCCTTGGCGCAGCGGTCAAGCCGTATTCCACACCAAGTTCGGCGAAGGGGTGATCGTCAACCTGGAAGGCAGCGGCGCGGATGCGCGCGTGCAGGTGAATTTCCGCAAAGCCGGGGTGAAGTGGCTGGCGTTGGAATATGCGAAGCTGACAGCGGTGTAGGAGCGGGCCATGCGGGTGCCCGGACAAAAGTTTTTCGTACCCCCGAATATCGCGGGCATGGCCCGCTCCTACAACTGCCAACATGGCCTACGGGAACGTCTGATCGTCGCGATTAAAAATTTCGTTTTGTGGTGGTGTGCTGCTGGCTTATTTCACCGGCGGAAACACACTGGCGATTTTATCCGGTACCTCACATTTGGATGCCAGCCCGATCCCGCCACCCTCCATCACTGCGGTGACCATCACCGCTATCAGCGTGGGCATTAAGGCGACACGCGTGAGTGCTGTCCACAGGATGTGCCCCATACTGGCCTCGTGTGCCGTCAGACTGACCAGCCAGGCAAAGAAGACCAGCAGCGCGGAAATGGCATAGCCTAGCAACAGCCATTGACCATGTTTGAATGACAGCCGCCAATGCGCATCAACAAACCAGACAGTCTTTTTTCTGCTGCGCAGGAAAATATAACTGATAAGTGCACCGGAAAGAAACAAAGGAATCAGCAAACCAACCATGCCAAAGTTCAATACGATGACCATCGGGGTCATCAGCAGGTCGAACAGGAATAGTCCGGACACGAATAGGTTATGCGGCACCTGTGCCTGCTTTACTTCCGCTGCGGTGGCCTGGAATTGCATTTAATGCGTTTTTAAAAGCCCCCCGAATCGTCATGGCTAATGACATCGCCTTCCAGCGGTACATTGATGATCTCCTTCACCGGCGGAAAAATTTCGTTATAGCTGGCATACAGCGAAGTGAACACGAGAGGCAACAACACCAGCCAGCCCAGCATCATCGGGAGGCTGGCGAGTATCGCCAAAAACATGAACGTCAAGCTATACACCAGCATCGGGCCGACGTTGTAGAGAAAGGCGCGCAAGCTGAGTTTCATCGCCTGCAGCGGCGGTACATTGCGGAAGTACACCAGCAAAGGCGCGAATTGCATCGCCATCATCAGCAAGCTGAACAGCACAATGCCAAGCAAGACCGCAAAGCCTGCTCCCGCGAGAGTCTGCATCATCACGTTGGGATCTGTATCTGGTTGGCCGTTCATCAAGACGCTGACCAGCGTAGCGCCGCCAACCACCATCATCAATCCGAGTATCAGGTATTGACTGACCAGCGAAATGCCACCCAGGGTGACCAATTGCGAGGTGTGTTGCTTGAAACCGCTGAACAAATGCGCCAGCTCCAGTTCTTCGTCCTGACTAAGCGCACGGCAGCCGACCATCAGACCAACCAATATCGCCGGCATCAGCAGGCTCACCAAAGGCTCGCCTACAACGGGCACGCTGGATATTCCCACCGCTGCGATCACGCAGATAGACAGCAATACGATCCATAGCAACGGTGCTTTCTTGAACAGGCCGTAACCTTGTTTGATCCATTCCCAGCCTTGCCCGGCTTTTAATCTTTGCGGTTCCATCATTTCTCCTTTACAGCCAAACGGCCGGTGCTGATGCGATGTGATTTTTCAGGATGCGCTGAAAGTGGTGCGGGTCATGCGCGTTTATCAATTCGCCGTCGCGCGGTAAGTATTTGTCGAACAAGCGCGACAGCCAGAAGCGCAATGCGGCCAGGCGCAGCAGCATCGGCCAGGCGTCATGTTCACTATCCAGCAGCGGACGCACCGCATGGTAGGCGCGCAGGAACGTTTGTGTCTTTGTCGTATCCAGCGTGCCGTCGCTATGCATGCACCAATCGTTCACGGTGATCGCCACGTCATACAGCAGCGCATCGCTGCAGGCGAAATAAAAATCGATCAGGCCGCCGATGCGATCTTCTTCCAACAGAACATTGTCGCGGAACAGGTCGGCGTGGATCACGCCTTGCGGTAACTGCGCAAAACTCTGCTGCGCGTGCAGTGCGACTTCGCTTTCCAGCAATGCCGCCTGCGGCGCATCCAGAAAGGGCAGCACCTGCGGAGCCGTTGCCGCACGCCATGTTGTGCCGCGCGGATTGGGCATGACCTGAGAAAAACTCTGTCCGGCGATATGCATTTGCCCGAGCATCGCGCCGATGGAGGCACACTGCGCGCTGCTCGGCGCAGTGGTGGACTTGCCGCTCAAACGGCTGACGATGCAGGCGGGTTTGCCATTGAGAGTGCCCAAAAATTGATTGGCGCGATTCGCCACCGGATTGGGGCAGGGAATGCCGTGGCGTGCCAGATGCGCCATCAAATTCAGATAAAACGGCAATTCGTCGGCGCTGAGTATTTCGAACAGTGTGAGCACAAAGCGGCCATTGCTGGTGGTGACGAAATAGTTGGTGTTTTCGATACCGGATGCGATGCCCTGCAATTCCAGCAATTGGCCCAGGGAATAATCGCCCAGCCAGACAGTGAGCTCCGCCTCGGAAACGCTAGTAAAAACCGCCATGCTTAAAAGCGGTGTATGACCCAGCGTGGCGGACGCACGCCTGAATCCAGGCTTTCCTGGCGCGAGAATTTGCCGTCGCCCCTGTCATCCACCAGGTAATAGGGTTTGCCCACCTTGGGGATGATCTTGATCATGTACAGCTTGCCGCCCGCGCGATATTCCTCGACGGTTTGCTCGGTCTCTTTGGTGATCGTCACTTCCGGCTCATTGTCAGAAGTACCATCCATTACGGGAGGCGGAGGCAGGGGTTCGAGATTGTTTGGGACCGGCTTTGCGGCGAATGCGCAAAGGGAAAAACTGCTCAGCAGCAACAGGAACAAAAAACGCATCGGGGTTAATAATAAGCGCATAGGGGTGGTCGCCATAAATTTGGAATCGGGGAATGGAATGGGTATATTTTAGCCGATGCGCCGGGAGTCTGCGCGAGTTGCTGATAAGGAGCTTCTCCGCCTTGTTCAGCCTGTGCTCCAGCCGCGGGGACGTTTCATGCCGGCGATCTTGCAGGCCTGTTTCACGTAACCGTAGGGAAACAGCTCGAACACCGCGTTGCGCGATTCGGATCCCAAGCGTTTCTCGAGATGCTTCATCACATGGCGGACATCGGGCGCGATCTGATGATCCGCATAATACTCGCGCATGAAACGGATCGCATCCCAGTGGTCTTCGGTGAGCTGGATGTTTTCCTGAA
>JADGRM010000111.1 GCA_017880945.1 Gallionella sp.
TCAACCCAGCCTTAATGCGTGTTTTCGGGCAATCGTTTGAAACGGGGTGGGGACAACACCCCGTGTTTGTGCAATAACATCGACAGGCATACCGAGTTCACTTTCCAAGTGCAGTTTTATTTTTGCCCGTTCAATCAGGCTTAGGGGTATTTCTGTCTCAATCAATATGTCCACATCCCCTCCCTTTGCATTGTCATTCAAACGAGATCCGAATAGAAAAATTCGCGCATGTTCTCCCGCCAACCGAAAAATGGCTTGAGTGATCAGACGAGTTTGTTCTTGAGTCAGTCGCATGCTTTATAACAAGGTTCAAGGGGCAACAAAAGCGCATTCTATATGCAGAGGGGGTTATTCCAATTTGCAATAGAAACAACATTAATTTTCTTGCGTAGGTCGGGCTTCAGCCCGACGTGTCGGGTTGAAGCCCGACCTACAAAAATGCACTTTTTATTGCGAATTGGAATTATTTCCTATAGGCCGATTTGCATATGCATTTTTAGGTTCAAGGGGCAAGGGGGCAAGGTTAAAGGGGCAAGGATAAGCAGAGGCAACCTAGGGCTTATGCTGCAGCGTGATGTTCTGGTTCTACCGAGAGTTTCATTCCTACGGCTTTCAACACGGCAAGTAGCGTTTTGAGTGTCGGATTTCCTTTTGCAGAGAGCGTCCGATAAAGCGATTCGCGGCTGATCCCTGCTTCAGCGGCAACCGCCCCAAGGCCGCCATACGCTTCAGCAACCGTGCGAAGCGCAAGTAGACCTGCGGCACGGTCATCAGGGTTGTCGAGTGATTCCATGGCGGCTTTCAGATATTCGACAGCCAGCTCACGATCCGCACGCAGTTCGGCCACTTCGCGATCATGGTGAGATACCGCAGCCTTCAGTTTCTTGCTCATGCTTGTCTCCGTTTCCAATCTTCCCAACATTCCTTGGCGTTCTTGATATCTGTTGCTTGCGATTTTTTGGAACCCCCGCACAGCAAGATCACGACCGTCTGACCATGGCGACCAAAGTACACTCGATAACCAGCACCAAGGTGTTCTCGCAATTCTTGCACTCCTTCGCCTACTGAGTCACAGTCGCCAAAAACCCCTGCCTCCAAGTTTGATGCGGACACGAATAAGCTACCAAATGACAAGCCGAGAATTGAAAAACACGCTGCGCGCATGGTTGCTTAATCCTTGCCGAACAGATCGCGACTATAGATCTTGTCCGCCACGTCCCGGATGTCGTCAGTGATGCAGTTGGCGACGAGGTTATTCCTATATGCGTTAAAAACGACAATAATTTTGGCGTGTAGGAGCGGGCCATGCCCGCGAACACCTTGGTCGCGGGCATGGCCCGCTCCTACAATTAACGCTGTTTTTAATGAGAAATAGAATTAGAAGAGAGGTTCAAAATGAGAGGGGCAAGGGGCAAGCAAAACCAAAAAACCAGGCGCGCATTTTACATGCGGAACGTAAGTGGGCGTTCGGAAAGAAAGGCGATGTCTATGGCACTGTCGTCGCGCATGTATTCCGTGCCATGTGAGCCATGCAGGTACACGGCGGTCATCCGCAGTCCCGTTTTTTGGATTGCCGACTCTACTTTAGGCCGGGCACCCGTAGGAGCGCAATTCATTGCGCGACAGCTTGTCCACAGAATCGCCCGATGGCCTTGCATAGCCATTCCACTAACCCATCAAAAAACGGTGGCCAAGTCGCTGGTTATGTCGAACCACGATTGGATTAAATCTTTTAACAATCAATTTGCAAGAACCAACCCTTCGACAAGCTGATGAAACAACTGATATGACTACTAGCCATCTGACTAACCCAGCAAAAGACGCTGGGCAAGTCATTGGTTATAGCCATTCGACTAGGCTATCAAAAGGCTTTGCATAGCCATTCGGCTAAGTCACCAAAGAACGGTGACATAAGCCGCTGGTTAACGATAGCCAAGTCGCTGGTTATCAGGGCGAACGGATTATTTAATCGGCGTTTCCCTAGAATTCTCTTCCTCGCGCCGCTTGGCGATACTTTCCATGATGAAGGCGTAGAGGATCGCCAGGAAGCCCGCGACGAACGCCGCGAGGATGACGATAAGCGAGCGCTTGGGTTTGATCTTTTTATCCGGCTCGACGGCGGGATCGAGCACCTTGAAGGCAAATTCCTTTTGCGTGCTAGCCAACATGACATTCTTCTGCTCATTGGCGATCAGGTCGAACAGGGTCTTGCGCATCTCTTCGATCTGCGTGCGCATCAGTTCTTCATTCAGATATTTGAGATTGCTTTCGCTGCGAGCGGCGGCTTGTTGCGCCAGGTATTGGTTCAGCCGCTCCACCAGGGCGTTCGCCCAGTCTGCGGCGAGTGCCGCATCATTCCACTCCACAGCAACCGTAACCAACTCGGTCTTTTTATCCTTTTCGACACTCAAAAGGCCGCCCTTGGTGAACAACCGATGTACATCAAGTTGCCCCGGCTGTTTTTTCGGATCGGACTCTTTCCATCGTTTAGCTTCCGCATCCCATTTATCTTCAAACAAGATGGGCATGAGCTTTTTTTCCTGCACGAATTTCCACAAGAAATCGCGAGATTGTAATACCGCGAGATTCTCATCGGTGCCGCCGCCGCCGCCCAATGAGATACCCGCCATCGATGCCAGCCCGCCCAAGCCACCCAACGCCGAGGCCAAGCCGCCGCCCTTGGTTTCGGCGCTCACCGGCGCGAGCAATACTTCGGCACGGTAGATGTTGGGCATCAGCAAAGAATAGCCTGCCGCGACGATGGCCGCACCGAACGTCGCCAGCAGGATCATGCGTTTGTATTTGAGCAGGGTGTGCCAAAGTTCCAGCAGGTCGATCTCATCGTTCATGCCGTCACGATCAGCACGCTGCATGGTTTCAGGCTTGTGCTGTTCGCTCAATGGAACACCCCGATTGTTTTCATAGCAGCCAAGGAAATGGCAACCTGCATCACCGCTCTGGACCAATCCAGCGTTGAATCAAGCAAATTGAATTGCTCAATATCCTGTGGCACGACAATGGCATCCCCCGGTTCTATGGTAGCTGTACTGTCGCTAAACCATCCTTTGGTTCCTGCATCGACCATGCCATTGACGCGCACAACGTACACATGCCCGATATCGCCACTCCGGGTTGCGCCACCGGCCATCTTCAGATAATCATCACGCCCTGCTTTATTGCGGTAGATAAAGGCAGTCTGGTTATACACCTCGCCAAGCACCAAGACCTCGTCCGGACGCTTGGGCACATATAGCCTATCGCCATCACGCAACGCAAGATCAAATGGTGTTCCTTTCAACTTCTCAACATCGGTCAGCTCAATCACGATGCGCCCAACTGATTGGACCAATTTCAATTGTTCGGCAATGCGCCTTGCCGCTTCCAGCTTGGCTTGCTTGCGTGTACGCAACATTTCATCTTTCAGCAGCGTCACGGAATCTTCCATTTTGGAGATTTCGGCATCCATGCGCCGCGTCAACTCATCGATCTGCTTCTGCTCATCCAAACGCACCGATTCCCGGGTAAACATGGCCGCCTGCAGGTAGGCTTCATCGGTGTAGCCGCCAGCGCGTTGCAACACACTGGAGAGGCGCTCGCCCTCTTCAACCGGATATTTACCGGGGAATTTTATCTCCCCCTGTACTTCAACCCGAGCTTCCGTCCGCCAATTTGAAATGGTCCGGATAAAAAGCTCATCGTGCGGCTTCAGCAATATGTTGGAGTTAGGATCGCCGGCCAGCGCATCGCTCAGGCGCACCTCGAAATGGCTGCTTTGGCGATGTTTGCCATCAACCACTTCATAACGGGTTAACTCTGCCACCTTCAAATAGGATGCTTCTTTAGGGCCACCCGCCGCAAACAGCAGGTCAACCAGTCGCATGGAATCAATGTATGGATATTGTCCGGGATTGACGACTTGTCCGGAGATGGCGATGACATTCAGGGGGTCTATGGATGACTTGGCAAAAACATAGACACTGTCGTCCGAATTCAACAGGACATCTGCCTGCTGATCTTTCTGCACCAGCAACTTATCCAACGGGACGCGGACGATTGAGACGGTACGCGTCAAAGGATCGGTACGCTGGATCAGCGCGTAATCCAGGAAAGCGCCGGGCAACAGATCCTCGGTCGTGCCGAGCAGGTTGGTCAGCTTCATGTCCTTGTACCAGCCATATTGCCCCGGTCGCTTGACATGGCCGAGCAGCGAAACCGTGTCGGCGCGCATTCCCGGTATAGCAAACAGAATCACAATGTCGCCATTCTGGACAGCGGTACTATCCTGCATGTTGAGGTCAAGAATGTTGCGGTCACCGGACTTATTCAGCCGGTCAATCTGCATATGTTTTACATCCGCATCGGCCAGCGCGCCGCCGGCGATTTGCATCACATCCTGCACATCTTTCTCATCACGCAATTCGTAAATCGCCGGTCTGGTCGCCTGCCCCGCCACTCCAATCACTGGCCCTATCGGCGGAATGAAGACAACATCGCCCGGCATCAGGCGCTCGTCGGCGTGACTGTTACCCTTCAATAAAAAATCGTAGAGATCGAGTTCCCGGATAGTCTTGCCATTGCGTTTGAGCTGGATGTGGCGCAGCGATCCGTTCTTGCTTACGCCGCCAGCGGCAAGCAGGGCATACGAAATTGTGGAAAGCCCGCTGACCAAATACGAGCCGGGATGTTCCGCATCGCCCAATACGAATACGCGGATGGAGCGCAGCTTCCCCATGGTAATGGACGCGGTCACTCCTATCGATTTTTTGTGCAGATGCTCGGCGATCAGCGCTCTGGCCTGGACGAAACTCAAACCCGCCAAGGTCAACGATCCCACTTTCGGCAATTCAATGACACCGTTGCGGTCTATCACCAGGCTCAAGGTGTCGTCGCGGCTGCCATATAGCTGCATCTGCAACTCGTCTCCCGGCCCGAGCACATATTCTGGCGGCACAGGAATGTCGGTAGCGGGGGCAAGGGTGCTGGATGAACCGGAAAATAACTGGTAACCGAATTGCGAGAAATTATTGTCAACTCCCCGTACTTTGCGATCCTCGAGAAAACGCTCCCAGGATGACCGCAACTCGATATCATTTTTTCTGGAAGCAGCCATGTCGTGCTTCTCGTCTTTTTCCGGTGCAACCAAGTCGGAATTTTTCAGGCCGCTTTGGCCGCGCTGACCGCCTTGGGTGATTACATCATTCTGATTGCCTTCCTTTTCCTTCGCGCTTGTTTTCAAATCCGTTGCCAACCGGGCACGCATGGAGACTTCAATCACGCTCGGAGCTTGGGGGGCGGTTGGAATAACGGGCTGGACCTGAGTTGAAGCTTGTTCTTTTGTATCGGATGGGATGGATTGTTCCTGGCTTGAAGATTTTCCTGCTGGGGCGGTGCCCGTTTTGTTTTGGCCCATCTTCTGGATGAGCGCCTGTTTTTCCGTATCGGATAACTTATTAAACAGTTCCAGTTGTTGCGATGTCGGGTTAATGTCCGCGGCCAAGGCGCCTTGAGAAAACAGCAAGGTCAAAACAACCAACCCATAACTCATGCGCGCCAAAACTGTGTTCAAAGCATTCTCCAGACACCGACCTAAATTGCAACGCATTTTAACATCCCAAAGTTATGCTGACGGAAAGAGATTCCGGCTCCTCGTAAGGCGAAGAAATTCCGGTGAAGTTGCCGACCAATCCTTGCCTGGCCTTTTTGTATAAACCTTTCACATCGCGCTGCTCGCTGCTCGGGCGGCAGTTGCTGCAACTGGGCGGCGGTCGGCCCATCTGCCCATGCCGGTACACCAAACGCCATGCGGGCGACGAGCAACGTCGCTTTTCCAGCATCAAAACAAGCAGATGACAACCGGCGAGAAACACTACCAAGGTTCATTACACGTTTCAAGAGCCCACTCCCAATCGTTGTGCCTTGCAGAAATCGCAAAGATTTTAAATTATATCATTGGCACTCACTTTCAAAGTGACACATCGGCCCGGAATGCATCAGCCCTGAACTGCATCAACATGGCATAATTCCAATTTGCATTAGAAGCAGCGCTAATTGTAGGAGCGGGCCATAACCAGCCACTTGGCTGTTGTTCTTTGACAGCCTAGTGGAATGGCTAGTGGTTCCATCAAAAGTTTTTCGGACACCTGCAAAATTATGGTCGTATTTAACCCACTTTAGAATAACCTGCTCTGCTTGGCCGGGAGATTGTTTGCGACAAGACTTGAGCGAGCAATAGACGACAGCGGCAATAGTTACCAGTCTGCTCCACCGGGCTTGGAGCCAAAACCGATTTTTTTCTGCGACGGAACGGCAATCTCATTGCCAAGTTCGGCTGGCATGTATTGCAGCGTCCGTTTATCCAACAACCCGGTCATGTCATAAAGTCGGACTTCGCGCTCGAGTTTGGCCCCCCCATCGCGAATGAGCGGCTGCCAAAGAACATTTGCAACCGAGCTGTTGGATCTGGTCATCATCGCATCGAACGGGATGCTGACATAGATACCCTTATCGAAGCTGCCTTCGCCGAATTGCTGCGCTGAGGCGTTGGTCTTGGTGAAGAAACCACCCATGCGCACCCCGTTTTGAAAGACGCGCGATAAATCAACTGTCACGCCGGCATCACCGGCCAGATAGCGGCCCGCGCTCAGCTTGGCCAACACGTCGCTCAATCCGGTATCCCAATAGAGTGTCGCATGACCGGTATCCACCTGGTATGGGCGCAGGTTGAAATCCTGATTGAAATCGCGTTGCCGCACCCGGTTGACATCGACGCCCAAGGCGACGGTGCTCCCCAAAGGCCGATACAGCCACTCCGCACCCGCCCCGGCGAACATCATCTCCAGATACCCGGCATATACACTGTAATACTGGTTTTCCGTCAACTTGCCGACATGGGTGAACTGCAGGTTTGGCATCGTAAGCCTGGAGCTGGTCACATATTCGCGTATGTAGGTTCGAACGCGTGGCATGTTGCTAGGCGCGGTAAAGAGGTACTTGTCGTAGTTGTCGGACAATCTTAATTGCAAACCGCCTTGCAACCACGTGTCTTCACGCAGCCGCAGCTGGGCGTACCCTATGGCCGAAAGCTGGTAGAGAATGAAGCCATCCGGCCCACCCAAGTTATAATTTAAATTGAGGTCGGGCTCAAACTGAAACATCGGAATTGCCGCCTGATAAAGCGTCTTGGGTCGTTCACTCGCCGGTCCGTTTTGCTCAGCGGAACGAACGGCCACCGCTTCTTTCTGTTGGGTTGGCGGCAAAGGTTGCGTTTGCTGCAGCACCCATGCATCGCGATCGACCCGATGTTCGGCCAGTTCCATGCCGCGTT
>JADGRM010000112.1 GCA_017880945.1 Gallionella sp.
AACCAAGAGCCATTGTAGGAGCGCAATTTATTGCGCGATCATCGCCATCAATCGCTCGATAAATCGAGCTCCTACAGGCTAATGGATTATTTGGGTTTATCCCGCAGTCGAATACGATACGCCTGTTATAGAGAAGTCGATATGCCGAAAGGTTCCCATTGCATCAACCATTTTTCCGAAAACGACAGGGTTTGTCCGCCACCAACCACGATTTGCAATCGCCCATGCGGCTCAACATGGGCGTGTCGGCTACAAACGGCTCGCTTAAAACCCACAAAGAACAAGCCCGCAAACGCGGGCTTGTTGGAATATCTGGCCGACAAGCAGATCAAAACACTCTCGCCGGCAAAGTCGGCCCGGCATTCCCTTTGATAGGTGTATGAATCTGGTTTATTGGCGCCGTATTTCCCGGTGCTGCATCCTGCCCTTGAATAGCGCTATCCATTACCACACTGTCACGCACCGCCCTTTCTTTCTTGTCACTCTTCGCTTGTGGCAAGGGAGCCGGTATCACGGTAAAGATGTTGAGATTGATCGGTTGCAACTTTGGCATTTGGTCCAACCCGCCCGCAAAGCCCATCTGGTTGGGCAACACGCTGATAACACCCTTGTCTGTAGTCATGGTGGTCTCGCCGATATTCACCTTGTTGTAAGTACCAGCCGGCACGGTTGCCGCCAATTCACTACCCGGCACAACTACAAAGGTTTCGTGGTCGGTGCCGCGAATGCCGATAGTCGATGAAGTGGTGGTGATATGGTAACTCGTTTTATGCAGATGCCCGATCAGGCCGGTGACAGCACGGACACCGCCTCTTATCAGGGAGAAAAAGCTTTGTTCTGTACCGTCTTCTTCACCGCTGAATATGAAGCTGTCGAACTTGAGCTGTGAGTCCGGGCGTATGACAACAAAGCCGCCATCCCGCATCTTGATCTGTGCAGTAGCACCTTTTGAGGTAGTCAGGGTATCACTTTCGTGAACCGCATCGCCCTTTTGCAGAGCATGTGTCTGTCCTTCCGCGTTGGTGGCCTGAACGTTGCCATTCACGAACTGAGCGTGCCCGGCGATCCCCGCAAAAGCAGCCTGGCTCACCAACATCAGGCAAGCTGCCAGGAAGACACCCAGAAAGGTAATTACATTTTTTTCGGTATTCATGATTCACTCCTTACTCAAGTTAGTTCACCGAAAATCACGGCGAACATTCAGCGAAACATCCATCCGGTTAAAGCCATAAATGACGATATTGGAATCATTCTTCGAGTAGTTCAGCTGCGGGCGCAGTGTCCAAAGCTTATCCCAATGCCAATTCGCGCCCACCGTCAGGTCATACAGACGATCAATGCGCTGATTCAAAAAAAACGGATTGACCTTGCTGTAATCGCCGAATTGCGCACCTGCATTGGCAAACAGTGTCGTTTTTTCACTGCTGGCTGTCTGACCGCCAACGCGCAAGCCGCTGAACCGTTTGGCACCGTCGGTTCGACCGCCATTCGGAGTGGCCGTTGTGATAATCGTCGAAACATCATTTTCCGTACCGTGATACAGACTTCCAAACAGCGTCGACTTGCCATCTGCCAGCATATGCGACCAGCCGCCGCCAATCACCTGCTGGTCAAAATCATTCGGCTGCATCAGCGGATCAATATAGCGATATTGCGCATACTGGCCGAATACCTTCAGTTGATTGCCCGGACTGAACACATGGCGCCATTCAGCATTGATACCGGCGGCGTGGCTATTGTGCGAGACGCCCAGATAGTACTGTCCACCCAATACGCCGATGCGCAGGTTGTTGGCTTTCGCGCCAAACATCACCCCCGCCCGCGCATCCAGGCTGAGTGCATCAAAACTTTTTTGCGTGTGGTAGCCGCGTTGCCGGAGGTCAGCCCCCGCATACAATCCCCAGTTGTAATTCAGCTTGTGAGTGACTTCTCCACCCGCAGCCACACCATAGTAATTGTCTGATGTTTTTACGTTGGTGGGATCGAGCGTGTAAAGTGTCGTCCCACCCACAAATACCTGCGACTGGCTGGTGGAGTTATTGACGTTGTTGTCATGCCCAACCGTTCCCTCGACATATCCGGCGATGCGTGTTTGTTTTCCCGCTTCATGGGCTGCGATCTCATCCAGATATTTTTCAATGTTGGCACGCGCCGTTGCAGAAGGATTTTGTGTCAATGCCGTGGCAAATTCGGTCCTGGCGCGCGGCAGATCGCCCAGTTGATAATAGGCCCGCGCCATGTCCAATCGGGCAGCAGCAGAATTGGGATTCACCATCAGGACCCGCTCGAGAGCGAGTGTCGCCTTGTCAGGCTTGCCGCTATCCAGCGCGGCAATGCCGATCAGATAATCAAAGCGCTCTTCACCGGCATGCTCGAACTCAAGCGGCTCCAACAAGGAGTAGGCCTCGGCAGGTTTGCCGCTTTTGACCATGACATCCGCTTCGAGCAGCAGCTTCTCATAGGCTTCGTTTCCGGCCTGTCTCTGGGCTACAGGTTCGGCACGCTGACGTGCTTTCTGTGAGGCTTCTTGCGCATAGGCCTCACTTGCCGCCGACATCAATCCAAAAAACATCGAAGTTACCATTATCAAAAATACCATGATCCCAACCCGGCCTTTTTCGTAAAGATTGCGGCTATTAGTGACATTCCTGACCATCATCATTTTCAGCTCCCTGATAAGACGGGGTAGCCAGCTCGGTTTGGCTGGGATGGTCAAGATCCTTGGCCGAATTCTGGTCTTTGGCTTGCTGGTTTTGCTGATCTTCGTTTTGCTGATCAGTCCCGCATACTGTAGTAGTTGGGGTAAGTGTCACCGCCGCCGCAGGCCATGAGAGTTTGGTGGCCACAGGATAGGCATACGAAACCGCATCCAACGAAATCCCAAAATCATAGACTAGTGCGCTAAAGGGCACCGTCCCCAGGAGGGAGTGTGCCCCCGGAGCTACAGGAATCGTTCCTGTCGAGTAAATGCTTGTCCCGCCTATCGGGGTGAAGAGCGCAGCATTCACCGCCACATTGTCGAGCTTCAAAGTTCCAAGCGCGGCCGTTTCGGTGACAACATTCATATAGTCCAGCGTGGTTCCAGCAAGACCGTGGACGCCAAAGGTCGCATCGGTCGTGCCCAGTTCCGCCGGCGTCACGATAACCATGCTGGGGTCCCCCTTCCCGGCAGCATCATCTGTATTACCGCGCATGAATTGAGCCATCAGCACCGGGTTGTTGGATACGAATTCGGCTGCACCCGTCAACACAACATCCGCGAATTGACCGGCATTCAATTTCCCGGTAATCAGTCCTGTTGGCATCGTGGTGAAAGTGGTGCCATTCTGTGATGCGATGACACGCACCGTATAGCGCGCACGTCCACTGAACGGCGAGGTGTGGAAAGTCTTGCCCCAAAGAGTCACATCGGGGAGCTGTTCGACGAGGTAGTCGCAGGAATCGATGCCGGACGGTATATCGGTACAACGGTGGCCGCTGAACACCGCAATGGGCTTGTTGGCGCTCACGAGTGTACCCGTCATGTCCGCGTTGGCCGGATTCTCCAGCTGGTAAGTTTCTCCGATGTTAAGCAAAACCTTAAACGCGACACCCGCCAGTTTGGTCGCACCGGCAGCGCTGGGAGTGATGGTGACGGAAGTGTTGTTCTGGGTGGCGACCACTGCGAATTCCGATCCGGTGTATCTGGTGCTGGCGTATGACATTACATAGTAATTTGTTCCAAGTCCGGGTGTCGGCAAGGCCAGATAACCGTCGGCAGATGTTGCGCTCTCGGAAACCACATCCACGGAAACGGGCGATAGCGCAGTCACGTGGATACCCTTGGCTTCGACCGTCTCGTTCGCGATCAACACAACGGCAGGATCGAGCGTGATCACGGTTTCAGCACCAGCCGCAACGGAAAACGGTGTGATCACGCCGTTAAATGTCACCTCACCCGTGGTCGCGGTTGCCGCAGCAACAATCAGTTTGTTGCTAACGGGCGTGTTATTGCATTGGGCGGGAACGCTGACACAAAGATGGTCGGGCAGCGTTAAATAGAAATTTGTTCCCGCTGAGGTGATTACGGGAGCCGGTGCTGTAGCCAGGGCGGCAGCAGGAGCGGAGGCCGGTGCAGAGGCACCACCACACGCGTTCAAGCATGACGATGACAGAAGCAGCGTAATACGGACAAATTTCGCATTAACTGAACGCACTGAAACTCCTCTACCTCGTTTTCAATAACGGTAAGGAGAAAATATGGTTCATACACGACAGTTATGCACACGGACGAACATCCGTATCGCAGTCCCGCTACCATAGCTTCCCTTAGGCCGGTGACTTTGCGTCCTTACCTTTCGATAAGTTTGCCAAGTGAACTGATATTATTTGATGGTCGATACCGGAGTCAAACCTAACCGACGAGTGGCTGAAATTCCGGATGAGTGGCGAAGAGGGTTTCCGCCATCAGGTTAAATCAACCCCTTTTCCGCGAATGAGAGCGTCTGCCCTACCGCCACGATGAAGTGATCCAGTACGCGCACGTCCACCATTGCCAACGCCTGTTTGAGCGCGCTGGTCAACAGTTGATCTGATTGACTGGGTTCAGCCACACCGGAGGGATGGTTATGCGCGAGGACCACTGCGGCCGCATTGTGCGCCAGTGCGCGTTTGACCACTTCGCGCGGATACACGCTGGTCTGACTGAGCGTGCCGTGAAATAACTCCTCCGAAGCGATCATGCGATGCTGTGTATCCAGGAACAACACCAGAAAAACCTCCTGCTGTCGCGCGCCCAGCAAAAGTTGCAAATAGTCGCGTACCGCACGCGGTGAATTGAGTGCGTCACCCCTTTGCAATTCTTCCCGCAACGCGCGCCGTGACATTTCCAGCACCGCTTGCAGTTGCACATACTTTGCCTGCCCGATACCTTTGGTTTCGCAAAAATCAGCCTCACTGGCGGCGACTAACTGAGTGAGAGTACCAAACCGGGTGAGCAACTCGCGCGCCAGATCCACCGCGCTTTTGCCAGTCACACCGGTGCGCAAAAAGATCGCCAGCAACTCCGCATCGGACAGCGATGCAGCGCCACGGATTAACAGCTTCTCGCGCGGACGCTCTCCTTCCGGCCAGTCTGTGATTGCCATAACACCCCCCTCAGCCATTACGCAATGAAACTCCACGGATTTTCCAGACACTGTTGAGTCGTTCGAAATACCGTTTGTCGTACTCTACCGGAGAAAGCGGGTTGTCGTAACCATGCTTTCTCTTCGTGTTATAGAACCTCTCGATGTAATCGAGGACATCACGGAGTACAGCCTCGCATTTCCGATAGATTTTGCTCCTTGCACGCTCTCGCTCGGATCGAGCCGGTGGAGCCTAGTGGACATTGCAATAATAATTGCGTTATGCTCGCACCGGTACTATGTAAATATCACCAACCACAAGGAAGACTATCGTCATGAAGAAAAACTTATCATTGTTATGTGTCCTGGGCTGTTTTACTCAACCTGTCTGGGCGGCCAATAACATCAATCTTACAAATTTTTTGGGTGCGGGTGCGGCTGCGCAAGCTGACTTTAAAGCCTTCTCGGAAGATCTGGGTTCGGCGCTAAGTTATAAACCTATCACACCACCAACGCCTTTGGGTGTCACAGGTTTTGATATAGGCTTGGAAGTAACTTCGACTAAAATGAGAAACCTGGCCCAAGCCACCGGTAGCTCAATGACCAACTTGGTAGTTCCCAAGCTTCACGTTTACAAAGGGCTACCTCTTAACTTCGATATCGGAGCATTCTACTCCTCCGTACCAACCACCAATATCAAGCTTTATGGCGGGGAATTGCGTTATGCGATACTTGAGGGCGGCGTGGCCTTACCCGCAGTCGGCATCCGGGGCGCACTGACCAAACTGAGCGGTGTGAGTCAACTTGATTTGACTACCAAAAGCCTGGACGTTTCAATTTCCAAGGGCTTTGCCATGTTTACCCCCTATGCAGGGGTAGGAACTGTCTGGGTTGACAGCACTCCTAACGGGGTACCGCCGTTGGTGAAAGAATCTTTCCGGCAAAATAAAGTTTATGTGGGTGGCAACCTCAACTTTGGACTTGTGAATTTCGCCATGGAATATGACAAGACCGGATCTGCACCATCCTATAGTGCCAAAGTGGGCTTCCGTTTCTAACAGACTTTAATCTGGCAGATTCAAACGGGCGGTTAAGGTCAAGAGTTGACCTTAACCGCCCTTTTTTAATGGGGCCAGCGCGTCCTGTGATGGACTGGATACCGCTTCCGGAAAATCCAGCCGCCATGTTTGTTCGTCACAGCGCACATCCAGCCCATCGCAATCCAGTCCGACAGCTTGCACAACTGCAGCAGCAATACCATGTCGTTGTTGCAGCAGTTGTCGCAACACATCCCGCTGCTGTGCGTTCATTTCCGCGAGCAATGCTTCTTCCCGTTGTGCGAATATTTCTGCTTGCGCGACAGCGTAATTTTCCATATCGACCCAGTGGATTTTCCCGAATCCGCCTATGTAGCGGATCGCAACAGGGCGGATGCGATAGAAGGAAAAGTCATGCATCCCGAAGTAAGTTCGTGCCTCCGGAAAATGGCGCAGATAACGCAGTCCGGCTTGCTCGCGATTCGGCTCAGGTTGAGCCTTGCCAACCACAGTCACCCGCCCCTGGATCTGGATGCGCGGGTCGCGCTGATCGTGTGTGATCAGGCTGACGCGCGGGTCATGCCCGATGTTTTTGGTGTGTTCGGCGAGGGTGCTGACGAGAATCAGCAGGCTGCCATCGTGATCTACCAGATACGGCGTGATCGAACCGAACGGGTAGCCGTCGAATTTTTTCGACAGGGTGCTCAGCGCGCCGTAGCGATGAGCGCGCAGCATCAGGCGTGCTTCGCGGGCATTGCTCATGCGGAAAGCTTCAATGCGGTTTGTGCCAAGCGACGACCCAATGCCATGCACAGTTTCTTTTCGGTTTCGCTAATCGCCTGGTCGTTGGCGATTCCGGCCACATGGCTTGCACCATAGGGCGTACCGCCGCTTTGCGTGGTGGACAGTTCCGGTTCTGAATAGGGTAGCCCGACGATGACCATGCCGTGATGCAGCAAAGGCAACATCATCGACAGCAGCGTGCTTTCCTGTCCGCCGTGCATGGTGCCGGTGGAGGTGAACAGTACGGCGGGTTTTCCAACCAGCGTGTGTTTCATCCATACACCTCCGGTACCATCCCAGAAATATTTCATTGCGGATGACATGTTACCGAAGCGCGTCGGACTGCCTAATGCCAGGCCTATACATTCTTCGAGATCGATCAAT
>JADGRM010000113.1 GCA_017880945.1 Gallionella sp.
GACATCCGGTTTGCATGGCTGGATAACGTCATGCTGCTTGGGACGGGTCTGGGAGACCATATCCTGTTTCCGTTCTATCTTGGTTTATTGACACTGTTTACGCTGGTCGTTGTGAATACGCCAGCGCAGGATCCCGCGTATTACAGGGCTCAGGTGAGCCGCTGGATGGCAGTGATCGCGGTGTTCAGTTGCGCTTACTTGTTCGACGGTTTGTTGCTGAGCGTACTAAAGCCCCTGCTTGATTACCCCCGTCCACCACTGGCATTGCCGACGGATACCGTGCATGTTGTCGGCATCCCGGAATTTCATCACAGTCTGCCGAGCGGGCATTCGTCGTTTGCGATGCTGGTGACGGCCAGCCTGTGGCCTGTTCTGAACTACAGGTGGCGCGTGGCAGGTGCGTTCTTTGTGTTGTGGGTCGGTATTTCCAGAATCAGTCTGGGCGCGCATTTCCCGGCAGATGTGATAGCGGGATTCCTGTCGAGCCTGGCGGTGGTGTTGCTGGTTTATGTGGCCGTAAAGAAGCTGACTTGGTTGATAAGTAATCGCACAACCCGCATTCGCAGTGTTGACTAGACTTGGGTCTATAGCCACACCAAGTAGGCATTCCGTTGCTGGGTATAAGCTACTTTTGGAGGTGTTATAGAATCCAAGCCTGTTGCACCCCAGATTGAAACATTAGATGTATTTCAGTAAATTCCGATTCAATGGCCAAGTGGCTCATTATGAAATGCATTTCAACAAGCACCCATCCTGCGCAAATATTAACCCGCAATCGCTTCCGAACCTGGCTATAGAGCACACCCCCAAAAATTCTTGCGGATAGAAAAAAAGCGCCTATAGTTGCATTTATGAATCGCTTTCCTGTCATGCGCGCTTTATTGTTCGGCCTGTTTTTGCTTGCCGGGTTGGGCCGTGCGGCAGCATCTGCGCCCATGGTGGTCGTGCTTAACGTTGACGGAGCGATCAGCCCCGGGACGGCGGACTATGTGGTACGCGGCCTGAAGTCGGCCGCCGGGGTACAGGCCCAGTTGGTCGTACTGAAAATGGATACGCCGGGTGGCCTGGATACATCCATGCGCCAGATCATCAAGCAGATCATCGCTTCGCCGGTTCCCGTTGCTGCCTTCGTCGCCCCCGAAGGCGCGCGTGCCGCGAGTGCGGGCACCTATATCCTTTATGCCAGCCACATCGCGGCGATGGCACCGGCCACCAATCTGGGGGCTGCTACGCCGATCTCTATCGGCATCGGCGGCATCGGCGACCAACCGGTGCCGGGCAATCAACCTCAGAAGGGCGTGAAGGACGACGCTCAGGGGAAGAAAAGCGGGGCGAGTCCGACTGGCGGCGAGCTGGCCGCTCCCGGTTCCGCGCTGGAACACAAACAAATCAATGATGCCTCCGCGTATATTCGCAGCTTGGCGCAGATGCGCGGTCGCAATATAGAATGGGCTGAGCAGGCGGTGCGCCAAGCGGTGAGCCTGACCGCGGGCGAGGCTTTGAAGCTCAAGGTCATCGATGTGGTCGCCCGTGACGTGCCCGACCTGCTCCGCCAACTCGACGGGCGGAAGGTGAATGTGCTGGGGTTGGAGCGCACCTTGGATATGACGGGAGCAAGCATCGTCACTTTGGAGCCGGATTGGCGAAGCCGGTTGCTGGCTGTCATTGCTGATCCGAGCATTGCCTACCTGCTGATGCTGGCGGGTATTGCCGGCCTGTTTTTCGAATTTTCCAACCCGGGATTCGTGTTGCCGGGAGTGGTCGGTGCGATCTCGCTGCTGCTCGCGCTGTTCGCGTTTCAGATGTTGCCCGTCAACTATGCAGGATTGGGTCTCATCATTCTGGGGCTCGCTTTGATGACCGGTGAGGTGTTCATGCCCAGCTTCGTGCTGGGCATCGGCGGCATCATTGCCTTCGTGATCGGTTCGGTGATGCTGATCGATACCGATATTCTGGGGTATGGAGTTCCGTGGACGGTGATCGTGCCGGTTGCCCTCGCCAGTGCCTTGTTCATCTTCTTCGTCGCCGGTATGGCAATGAAAGCACGTCGGCGACCCGTAGTGAGCGGCCGCGAGGAATTGATCGGAAGCAGCGGAGAGGTGCTGGAAGACTTCGATGGCAAGGATGGTTGGGCGCGGGTGCATGGCGAAACCTGGCGTATCAGATGCAAGCAGCCGTTGGCCCGGGGACAAAAGATCAGGGTCGTTCGCATGGACGGATTGATCTTCGATGTGGAGCCGGAAGCAATAACCCCTGAATGATTTCTGTGTCCATTTGCTATAACAACGAAGGAGAACGATATGGCCTTTAATTTTAGTTTTAGTTTGGGTACTTTTTTGCTCGTGCTCGTCTTGCTGGCCTTCTCCAGCATACGCATACTGCGGGAGTACGATCGTGGCGTGGTGTTTATGCTCGGGCGGTTCTGGAAGGTAAAAGGCCCGGGGATGGTACTGATCATTCCCGGCATCCAGCAGATGGTCAAAGTGGGTTTGCGCACGGTGGTCATGGATGTGCCGAGCCAGGACGTGATCTCCCGTGACAACGTTTCGGTCAAGGTCAACGCGGTGCTGTATTTCCGCGTGGTCGACCCGCAGAAGGCGATCATACAGGTGGAGGACTATCTTAACGCAACCAGCCAGTTGGCACAGACCACGTTGCGTTCGGTCCTGGGTAAGCATGAACTGGACGACATGCTCGCCGAGCGGGAGCGTCTCAACATCGACATCCAGAAGGCGCTTGATACCCAGACGGATGCTTGGGGAATCAAGGTCTCCAATGTGGAAATCAAGCACGTGGATATCGACGAGACCATGGTACGCGCCATCGCCCGTCAAGCGGAGGCGGAGCGGGAAAGGCGGGCCAAAGTGATCCATGCCGAGGGCGAACTGCAGGCGTCGGAAAAACTGCTGCAGGCAGCCCAGGTTTTGGCACGGGAACCGCAAGCTATTCAGCTTCGTTATCTGGAAACGTTGACTGTAATCGGTGCGGACAAAAACACGACCATCGTGTTTCCGATGCCGATTGATCTTATCAGGCTGTTTACGGATAAATACCTAGGCAACCCGTCAAAAGGAGAGAAACAGTGAGAACCACGATTGTCCGCGCCAAAAAAATCCGCACTGGACCGGTAGAGATGCGGTGATGTTATTCCAATTCCAGATCAAACGTGCATTTTTGTAGGGTGGGCTCTGCGTGTGTTGTTGGGGCTTCAGCCCCTTACAACCACGGCGTACCCCTTGCGGGTGATGCCCGCCGAATCAAGTTGTCGGGCGTAGCCCGACCTACGAATTGTTTTACCTTTGAAATGGAAATAGAATTAGTTTTACAGCGCAATTATTCTCCATGTTTTTTCCGTCATGCAGGGAATAAGCGGCAGAGGGGTTAATGGTGGATCGCAACCTCCGCCATCAAGTCTACCGACCTGAGATGCAGTTGAACTGTAATAAGAATCCCATCATTGCTCAGAGCGTTTTTTGTTTCGCGGCAACAGTGCTGTGACAACCGGCTTTGATCCACCCCAGCCATTCCGCCACACCTTCACCGCTGGTGGCCGATACGCGGATCACCCGTATGGTCGGATTGACGCGGCGCGCATTTTCCACGGCAAGGTCGGCATCGAAATCAAGGTGCGGCAACAGGTCGCACTTGTTGAGCAGCATCAGGTCTGCGGCGCGAAACATGTCGGGATATTTGAGCGGTTTGTCTTCACCCTCGGTCACGGAAAAGATCACCACCTTGTGCGCCTCGCCCAGATCGAAACCTGCCGGACAAACCAGGTTGCCGACGTTCTCGATCAGCAGCAGGCTGTCTTCTTTCAGGTCGAGTCGTTGCATGGCCTGTCCCACCATGTGTGCATCCAGATGGCAGCCCTTGCCGGTGTTGATTTGAAGTGCCGGTGCGCCGGCGGCGCGGATGCGCGCGGCATCGTTGTCGGTCTGTTGATCGCCCTCGATAACGGCGAGTGACTGCGCCCCATTCAAAGCAGTAATGGTTTTCACCAGCAACGTAGTTTTGCCGGAGCCGGGACTTGATACCAGATTGAGCGCAAAAATTCCGTGCCTGGAAAAGTAGCGACGGTTCTGATCGGCATAGTCGTTGTTCTTGGCGAGTATGTCGCGCTCGATCTTTACCATGCGTGACTGACTCATGCCGGGTGCATGCGCGCCTGCCGGTCCCGCGCCAAAATCGATAGTGTCGTGTGCAGGAGAATGGGCAGGTGTATGGTCATGCGGATGTGCATGAGTCGCATCCTCTCCACGCACACGATAGTGCATCTCCTCGCCGGGTTTGCGCTGCCGCGTGAGCGCATGGCTTCCGCCAAGTGCCCGACCTCCGATAAGTGTCTGACCCTTTCCACATCCGCATGTCATACACATCATTCCACCTCCAATTCCTTGACTCTCATCTCCTCACCGCCTGTCACCTCGATCTGAAAGCTGCCGCAATTCGGGCAGGGTTCATAACGGGCCGTGACTGCCACACTGCAGGCGCACTCCAGGCACCAGCCCTGTCCGGCGGTTTCGATGATTTCCAGCCGCGCATCCTGGGCAATGCTGTCGCGCGTCACTACATCGAAGCAGAAACGCAGCGACTCCTTTTCCACACCGGCCAACTGGCCGATTTCCAGCCACACCGCTTTGACCTTGGTGTACCCATCGGTTCGCGCCTTATCTTCAATGATTTGCAGCACGCTTTCGGCAATGGACATTTCATGCATGGAAAATCTCATCCATAATGGTTATGGTGAACCTCAAATTCTGAATTAGCAAATCCGCGGCAAGGGATCGTCTTCCAGTTCTTCCAGCATCCGTTCGCCGCCCAGTTCGGTTTCCAGCACCACATGCGCGCGGCCCTCGCTGACGCTGCCGATGATCGCAGCGTCGCGTCCCTGCGGCAGTGCCTGCCAGCGCGCCAGCGCGTCGCTTGCCTGTGATGCGTCGACCACTGCCACCACCCGCCCCTCGCAGGCCAGGTACATCGCATCGTAGCCCAGTATCTCGCACACCGCCGTGACCTGCTCCCGCACCGGGATCGATGGCTGATTCAAACGCACCTGCAATTTCGTGGCTCGACAGATCTCGTGCATCACCGTGGCCAGGCCGCCGCGTGTCGGGTCGCGCATGAAGCGCAGGCCGTCCAACGGCAGCAGCGCCTGCGTCAGCGGCAGCACACTCGCCGCATCCGACAATAATTCGCCATGCAAACCGAACTGTTCGCGCGCCAGCATCACCGCAATGCCGTGGTCGCCCACCGGGCCGCTCACCAGAACCACATCTCCGGGCCGGATATGATCGAGTCCGAGTTGCAGATGTTTTGGCCGCACACCGATGCCGGTGGCAGAGAGATACAAGCCGCCGCCTTCGCCGCGCCTGACCACCTTGGTATCACCCGCCACAACGGCGACTTTCGCTTCTCGCGCGGCCTCGGCGAGGCTGATGACGATGCGTTCCAGTTGCGCGATCTCGAAGCCTTCCTCGATGAAGGCGCTCAGCGTGAGGTAATGCGGCACAGCGCCCGACACCGCGAGATCATTCACCGTGCCGTGCACCGCGAGCGAGCCGATGGTGCCGCCGGGAAATTCCAGCGGCTGCACCGTGAAGCCGTCGGTGGTCACCATGAGCTCACCATCCAGTGCGGGCAGCGCCGCTGCATCCACATTCACGTTGAGCAGCGGGTGGGCGAGATGGCGCGCGAATAATTCTTCGATCAACTCGCGCATGTAACGCCCGCCGTTGCCGTGGGCGAGACTGATGTGAGTGTCATCCATATACTAAGATTCCTTGATTGCAGGGAAAGCCTGTTATTCCAGTTCCAAATTAAAACGTCGAGAATTTGTAGGAGCGGGCCATGCGGGTGCCCGGACAAGAGTTTTTCGTACCCGCGACCAATTTCTCGCGGGCATGGCTCACTCCTACAGCTTAACGGCTAATATTTTTTTGACGCCGCTTCTATCAGTTGGCCGAGCGCCAAGCCACCATCGTTGCATGGCGCCTGTTGCGGCAGATACGCCTCGAATCCGGCAGTGCCCAGTTGCTGCATCGCCAGTTCGGCAAGCAGTTTGTTCTGGAATACACCGCCGGTCAAACCCACCGCATCGAACGGCGTGTGTGCATGGATGCGTTGCGCCTGCGCTACGATGCAATGTGCGAGGCTCAGGTGGAATTGCATCGCGCGTTGTGCCACTGGCACCTCGTCGCGACACAATGCATGCAACAACAGCGTCCAGTCGGCGATGAGCAAGCCGTTCTCATCTTCGTGCAGCGGCAAATCTATCGCCTCGGCTACACCCATCGTCTCATCAATGGTTGCAGCAGCCTCAAGCAGCATCGGCCCCTGTCCCTCATAGCTCGCCGTATCGCACAATCCGAGCAGGCTGGACGCGGCGTCGAACAAGCGACCCGCTGCAGTGGTAACCGGCGCATTCAGGCCATGATCCCACGCGCTTTTCAGCAGCACCGCATCGCGTGCATTCGACTGCCAAGCCAGACCGCTCTCCCAGCACAGTGCCGCAGCGGAGCGCCACGGCTCGCGTCCGGCGCGTTCGCCGCCGGGTAGGCGGAACGACTTGAAACTGGCGACGCGCTTCCACGCACCGGGACGACCCAGGAGCGCCTCGCCGCCCCACAGCGTGGCGTCCTCGCCGAAGCCGACGCCATCCCAAGTGAATATCAAATATTTCTTGGTCAATCCGGCTTCGAATGCCAAAGCCGAAGCATGCGCATGGTGATGTTGTACGCGATACAGAGGCAAGTCCTGTTTCGCTGCCCAGCGGCTGCTGGTGTAGCCGGGGTGTGCATCGCAGGCGATGGCTTGTGCTTTGACGCCATACAGTTGCTGCAAGTCCGCGATCACCTGCTCGAAGATTTCCAGGCTGCGCGGCGTGCCGAGGTCGCCGATGTGCGGCGACAGCACCGCGCGATTGTTCCATGCCAGAGCGATGGCATTTTTCATGTGGCCGCCCACCGCCAGCAGCGGTTGCGGCAAGCTGAACGGCAAGTCGAATTCCAGCGGTGCGATGCCGCGCCCAACACGTAATAGACGAGGACTACCCGCGATGACGCGCAACACGCTGTCGTCGGCCGGGCGCGCGATGGGGCGGTTGTGATGCAAAAAGGCTTGCGCCACCTTGCCCAGCCGCGCCTCGGCCTCAGCGTTATCGGTCAACACCGGCTCGCCGCTGACATTGCCCGAAGTGGC
>JADGRM010000114.1 GCA_017880945.1 Gallionella sp.
CTGGATTACACCGCGAAACAGATACTGGTTTCGTGCGGCGGCAAGCAGAGCTTTTTCAACCTGACGCTGGCGGTGATCAATCGCGGCGACGAGGTGATCATCCCCGCGCCTTACTGGGTCTCCTATCCTGACATCGTGCTGATCGCGGAAGGCAAGCCGGTGATCGTGCAGGCGGGCATCGAGCAGGGCTTCAAGATGACGCCCGCGCAACTGGAAGCGGCGATCACGCCCAAGACCCGGATGGTGGTGATCAACAGCCCGAGCAATCCGTCCGGCGCGGTGTACACGCTGGAAGACTTGCAGGCGCTCGGCGCGGTGCTGCGCAAGCATCCGCAGGTGCTGATCTCGACCGACGATATGTACGAGCACATCGCGCTGACCGATGCGAAGTTCGTCAATATCCTGAACGCCTGCCCCGACTTGTATCCGCGCACGATGGTGTTGAACGGTGTTTCCAAAGCGTACGCGATGACCGGTTGGCGCATCGGCTACGCGGCGGGGCCGGAGAACATCATCACCGCGATGGAAAACGTGCAGTCGCAGAGCACTTCGAACCCGACTTCGATCTCGCAGGTGGCCGCAGAGGCCGCACTGAATGGCGATCAGGGTTGCATCGCACCGATGCTGAAGGCGTTCCGCGAGCGGCATGTGTTCGTGGTGAATGCGCTGAACAAGATCCCGGGGGTGAAGTGCATCATGGCTGGCGGCGCGTTCTATGCCTTCCCGGATACGCGTCAGGCGATTGCCAAGCTGCATCAGCGCGGCACGATCAAGGCAGCGACGGATATTGCGTTTTCTGAATACTTGCTGGAACATGCAGAGATTGCCGTGGTGCCCGGCTCGGCATTCGGCAGCGAGGGTTACATCCGGCTATCGTTCGCCACTTCGATGGACAATCTGCAGAAGGCACTGGAGCGGCTGGCCAAGGCTCTGGCTTGATGGTGTTAATAAACCAGACTGACCCGGCGCATTCTGCCGGATAGTCTGGTCTGCTTTATATGCTCGCGTGCCGCTTGCTTACGGGGCGTAACGTAAAGTCGGGCTGTCAGCCGTTCCGCCGATCTGCAGGTCGACAGACCCGCCGGTACCTTTCAGCGACAAATTAACGTTCATCTTTCCCGACAACTGTTGACTGGCGGCATCGACATCAAATGTGGCAGATGAAGTTAACGCAATGGTGGTGACTTTTGTCTGTTTAAAGTGATAGACACCGTCAGCGTAGGAAACCACACCGCTAAGTCCGTCGTAGTGTGTCCTGCCGCCGGGCAAATTTTCCATGCTGCGTTTGCGCGCTGTTTCGACGATGTCCATACCGCTGATCGTCCCGTCTTTGGAGGTGAAACTGCCATCCAGCGACACTGAGTCGGCCAGGCCACCCAAATCCATGGACGTCATTTTGAAGCGCGCCGAGCCTTCGACATTTCCATCCAGCAACTTGCTCAACATTTGCATATTGATCGTTTTTGCGGTCAGAACCCCTTGTGTGCGCCAGCCTGAATGCCAATTGATGATGGCATTTCCTTGCAAAACGCCGCCGAATATCCGGGCATCGAAATCGCTGATCACCAGCTCATTGTTGCTGAGTTCGCCCTTTGCGTTCAGATCATCAAACTTCCAATGCGGCAACAATGGCAATGCACTGCCGCGCACTGCTATCGCGGCTTGCAGTTTGCCTTCCGGAGTGGCGTTGATCACCAGGTTATATTTTCCAGCGTTCGCGCGCAGATTGGTCTGGCTGAATTTTCCAGCCGGATTGAAATCCAATGTGCCCTCGATGCCGGTCAGTTGAACTGCATCCGCATCCAGTGTGCCCTGACTGATCACGATGCGCCTCACCGGATATTTTTCTTCATTGGCCATTTTTTGCAACCATTCGGACACATCCCTCAACCAGGCAGCTCTGACTTTGACACCTTGAAATTCGATACTGTTGATCGGTTTTTCGTCGGTGAGCACCCCCATGAAAGAAAAGTTTATTTGCGCAACCTCAGCCTGAAATTGCTTCGCGTCTCCAATATATATCTCGCCCAATTCCAGGCGTGGCATCGGCAAAATACGTCCGGACAAGCGGCCTATATGCACCTTCTGCTGCAATTTTGCGGACAGCAACTGCTCGGCCTTGGGCATGTAATCCCTCATCGGCACTGCATATGGGATGACAAACAATGCGCCCACCAGCAATATCAACAAAAACACGCCCAGCTTGAACAGGAACCCCGACAGCTTGCCCCAGGAAAATGACTTGCGCCTTGCCCGTGAAACCGGGGCTGGTTTGGCGGAAGCGGCATCGGCAACCGTAAACGAAACTTGCTTGGTGGCTTGCTCTGCTTCGGCTACTTTATGTGCGCGTTTTTCCGCTTCAGCCCAAACCCTGGCTTGAGCTTCGGCCATTTTTTTGGCCTCCAGTGCTTCTGCTGCCATCCGCTCTTCCACCGCGATACGCTCTTGATTTGCACGCCGGATCTGTTCCTGGTTTGGCTTGCCATCGATGAAAGGTTTACTCGCGACAGGCGGCGGAACCGGTTGTTGTTTATCAGGCCGCTTGTCTTCTGCAGGCCGGGCTGTTTTCGCAACAGTGGCTGGTTGTTGCGCTGGGCTGGGTTGTTGCGCTGGACTGGCTTGTTGCGCAGGCCGTTTTTCTATATGCGACTCGGATGTGTACAGTGGGTTATCGACCTGAAACGAGTCGAAAGAAAATTTACTCGGCTTTTCCGCGGGAGTTTCAGAAATTCGTGCGGCTTGTTCACCGGCTGCAGCTTCACGTGCCCTGGCAGTTTCCTGCTCCTGCCTGATAATGCGCTCGGTCTCTTCGCGCACTCTTTGCTCGTGCTTAACAATGCGCTCTGCCTCTTCGCGCGCTTTGGCGGTTTCCTGTTCCTGCCGGATGATGTGCTCGGTCTCTTCGCGCACTCTTTGCTCTTGCTTAACAATGCGCTCTGCCTCTTCGCGCGCTTTGGCGGTTTCCTGCTCCTGCCGGATGATGCGCTCGGTCTCTTCACGCACTCTTTGCTCTTGTTTGGCTATGCGCTCCGCCTCCTCGCGCGTTTTGGCGGCTTCCTGATCTTGCCTGCTTATGCGCTCTGCGTCCTCGCGCGCTTTGGCGGCATCATCCTCGGCTTGTATGCGCGCATGCGCTTTGGCGGTCGCGTCAAGGCGTATCCTGGCCTCTTGCTCAGCCCTCATCTTGGCGGCATCGAGCTCAATGCGCATCTGCTCAGCTTCCTGTTCTGCTTTTATGCGTGCAGCTTCGGCTTGTTGACGCGCCCTGGCTGCCTCCTCAAGGCGCAGCCTGGCCTCTTGCTCGGCCTTTAATTTGGCGGCGGCCAACTCGTCGCGAACTCTCTTGGCTTCTTGTTCGGTTTTTATACGGGTAGCTTCCGCCTCTGCCTTGGCACGACGCACTGTCTCTTCACGTATCCTGGCGGCTTCCTGCTCGGCTTTATGAAGTATGGCTTCTGCATCCAGTTGGGCACTAAATTTCGCCGCTGCAATTTCCCTTATGGATTTATCTTCAGCCGCCTCTCTCAACTTCGCAGACTCGTTGGCAACCGGTTTTTCTGCGGCCGGTTTTTCTGAAGAGCGCGCACCAAGCCCTGACATAAAATTCAATTCGCCATTATTTCCAGACACCGGTTGTCTTTTCTGCGGGGTGGCCGTCTTGAGCGGGACCGACATCTTGGGGATGTTGTATTTCCTGGCTGTGTCTTGTGCTTTGTCCTGGGCTTTCTCCTGGATAAAACCGCCCTTTTCCAACTCTTGCATCATCTCGCCAAGGCTGGAGCGCAAACTGGGTGCGGCGCGCTTGCTGATCTCGCCGAAGGTTGCGTTGCCATCCACCATCAGCAGGGCACGCTTGAGATCATCGGGAAGATGCGCAGTCCTGCCATGCATCTCATCCTCGCCCTTGCTGGTCTTGATAAAAATGGTCTTATTGTCCATATTCCATTCTAACTGTTAGCACGCTTGTTGACATTGACATCAATGGAAACATATACACACAATCACCAGCATCAGCAAGGCCGGCAATGGCCAATCCGGCAACTCGATAAAAACCAATTTGAGGTTGACCGGGCAAGGCAAAATCACTATCATGCGCACCTCTTCATTCCCTGATAGCTCAGTTGGTAGAGCGACGGACTGTTAATCCGCAGGTCCCTGGTTCGAGTCCAGGTCGGGGAGCCAGATACGACGGGGCTTGCAGAGATGCAGGCCCTTTTTTGTTTGATACTTTTGATCCGTAGCTACACGCATCAAAAACGTCGGGAAAAAGAAGCAAACCAAGCCTTTTCATAGGCAGCATCGTTCAACAATCCCAGTATACATGCGGCTTTCGAGCATTATATACCTACGCTTCGTTAATCAAAGTTCATGAACAGATTCCTCTATAAGAGGGGGGTCCGTGGCGGACCCGTGGGAGATCCGATCTCGTTCTGGATTCCCAAGAACAAGCAAAAGCGTTTTGATCAGGCGCTAGATGATCATTGGTTGAAACTTTCAGCACAACGCCACAACGTGCTGGTTGATGCTCGAAGTTTGTATCATGCTTGGAACAATGTAAAGACAGATATAACGACTTAAGTTCTTGCTATGAACCCTAGCTATCAAAAAAGTGACTATCAAAGTCTGGAGTTCCATAAGCTCGTGGTCACAAAGCTACAGGAAGATCCCAGCTTGATTCAGAAGGCTCTCAATAATATCTATCTTTGGAAAATACAAAACACAAATCCACAACCTTATCTGGATGAATGGCTGATCCATATCGACAAGGAGCTAGATCATTTATTGGCATTTCTTGAAAGCGAAACCGATGAAGCTCAACGGTTGAGATCGTCCAGCCCGTTTGTGGGGATCATCACCCAAGAAGAGCGGATGATCATCCGGAGAAAATTCCATGGCCCAAGGCCATAAAGGTCCGCTCCTCGGCCAAAGCAGTCACCCGCAGGTTATTTGAATCCGTTTGCTGCGAGCGTCTGCTTCTTTGAATATCGGGGGGCAGTTCCCGACATGTTGCGGACGTTCACTTTTGCCAACAGCGGACGTTCAGCTTTCGATCTGTAGTTGGCTCGCCGATTCGGATATGCCACTGTTAGCGCCGACGCGTTCTTGACCCAAGCTGCCGGAATTCGTTGACCCAGTCGAATGCTGAGCAAACGACTGTCCTCTATGGGATTATAGAAGTAGTATATGGTGCAGCCAAAATCGGCAGGTTGGGTCAAAAACACATCGGCGACAACACCGCAACAACACAAATCACATCATCATGGCTGCTAGAGCGTTAATCAGCGCGCAAAACTTACCTGATTCTGGAGTGCTCCCCGGTAGAGCGCGCTGGGTCATTACCGGAGATTTATCATGAGCATACAAATCGAACTGCAATCCACTATTGCTGATCTGGTCGTCAAAGGCAAAGGCATACTTGCCGCCGATGAGAGTCATCCGACCATAGCCAAGCGCTTTAAAGCGATCAAGGTAGAATCAACTGAAGAAAGCCGCCGCATCTACCGCTCATTGCTGCTGACTACGCCGGGCTTGGGCGAATTTATCAGCGGCATTATCCTGTTTGAAGAAACGCTGGGGCAAAAAACCGACAGCGGCAAGCTACTTCCGCAAGCGGCGGCTGATCAGGGCATAGTACCGGGCATCAAAGTAGATAAAGGCACCCTGACCCTGGAAAATGCATCTGGGGATTTGATTACCCAAGGTCTGGACGGACTGGCTGAACGGCTGGCAGGCTACAAGGAACAGGGCGCGCGATTCGCCAAATGGCGTGAGGTTTATGCTATCAGCGCACTTAATCCGACTCAGCTCGGCATAGATGCTAACGCTGAGGTGTTGGCGCGCTACGCGGCTATTTGCCAGTCACTGGGCATCGTGCCTATTGTCGAACCGGAAGTGCTGTTAGACGGTGATCACACCATTGAGCGCTGCCTTGAAGTGACGGAAGCTGTCCAACATGCGGTTTTTCATGCTTTACATAGACATCGGGTGGAACTTGAATATATTGTGCTCAAACCCAGCATGATCGTGCCGGGTAAGGATGCTCAACGCAAAGCAAACCCTGAAGAAATCGCCGAAAAAACCCTTGCACAGTTGCGGCGTTCAGTCCCCGCTGCAGTGCCGGGAATTAATTTTCTTTCGGGCGGACAGACACCAGAGGAAGCCACGGTAAATCTTAATGCAATGAATGCTATGGCCGGCAATGCACCGTGGCAATTGAGTTTTTCCTACGGTCGGGCATTGCAGCAACCGGTGCTGCAAGCGTGGCAAGGAAAACCGGAAAATATTAAGGCAGCACAAAATGCGCTTTATAAACGCGCAAAACTCAATGGCGCTGCGCGCTACGGAAATTACTCAGCGGAGATGGAAAAAGAATGATCCCGCCAGTCATGTAAGGTAAGCACGATGTGTTTTTCAGCAACAGCAAGTTTTGTAGCCGGAGTTTCATTGTCCGCACTCGGTGTGGTAACTCTGAAAAAGCTGAAACGAAAGCGACACGATCCGATAGATCAGGTTGGCGCATGGCTTACACGAGTCCTGCGCGGCTACGTCAACTATCATGCGGTACCGGATAACCTGAAGAGGTTAGCTGGGTTCCGTCTGGAAGTCTGCCGTGCGTGGCTCAAACAACTGCGTCGACGTGGCCAGAAGCACAAGATGACATGGGCGCTATTTGGCCGTCTGGCAGAACAATATCTGCCTCATCAGCGACAGGTACATCCTTATCCGTCCGCGCGTTTTGCGTCATGATTCAAGGCAGGAGCCGTATGCGGCAATTCCGCAAGTACGGATCTGTGCGGGGGGTGTCGGGCAACCGGCTTCTCTACCGCGACCATCCAGCAAGCCGCACTTCCATAAAATTCCCACAGTCCGGTTTGGCCGAGAAAATGACGGTCAGGTTATAAACTAAAGCGGACCGTTACATGGTAAATTCCGCCAATACTGAATGCCTGCTTTGTAGTGCTTTGGCTAGAGGACACTTTGTGCCAAGAGGAGACATTCAAGAATCTAAATTAGAGAGGCCAGTGTCGATATATTCTGTTCAGCTTCTCAAAGCTGGAATGCTAACCAGAGCACCAGACCT
>JADGRM010000115.1 GCA_017880945.1 Gallionella sp.
AAATGATGTTGGGTTACGCGGTGAATCTGCTAACCCAACCTACGGCTTACCTCCCGGATGTGCCTCCCCAAGCTTCCTCCAAGTCTCCAGCAAAGTATCCGGGTTCAGCGACATGGACTGAATGCCTATATCCATCAGCCACAGTGCAAAATCGAAATGATCGGATGGCCCCTGTCCGCAGATACCCACGTATTTGTCCAGCCGGTTGCAGGTGCTGATGGCCATCTCCAGCAGGCGTTTGACCGCGGCATCGCGTTCGTCGAAGCTGTTTGCCACCAGGCTGGAATCCCGGTCCAGCCCCAGGGTCAGTTGGGTCAGGTCGTTCGATCCTATCGAGAAGCCGTCGAAATATTGCAGGAATTCTTCGGCCAGCAGCGCGTTGGACGGTATCTCGCACATCATGATCAGACGCAAACCATTTTCGCCGCGCTTCAAACCGTGTTGCGCAAGCAGTTCGACGACTTCATGCGCCTCCTGCACCGTGCGCACGAACGGCACCATGATCTCCACATTGGTGTAGCCCATGCCGTCGCGGACCTTCTTCATCGCGCGGCATTCCAGTTCAAAACAATCCCTGAAACTCGGCGCGACATAGCGTCCCGCTCCGCGAAAACCCAGCATCGGATTTTCTTCCAGTGGTTCGAAAAGCTCGCCGCCCAGCAGCTTGCGGTATTCGTTGGACTTGAAGTCCGACAAGCGCACGATGACGGGCTTGGGCCAAAAAGCGGCGGCCAGAGTGGAAATGCCCTCGGTCAATTTTTCCACATAGAAAGTCAATGGATCGGCGTAGCCCCGCGATTGTTTCAATACGGCAGCCTTGAGTTCCGCGGGCAGGGTTTGGAACTGCAGCACTGCCTTGGGATGTATGCCGATGAGGTTGTTGATGACAAATTCCAGTCGCGCCAAACCGATGCCGGCGGAAGGCATTTGCGCAAACTCGAAAGCCAGCGTGGGATTGCCCACATTGAGCATCAATTTGACCGGCAACGGTGGCAATGCCTTTTCATCCTGCCGGGTAGTTTCAAAAGGCAGCTTGCCCCGATAGACGAAGCCTGTGTCGCCTTCCGCGCAGGAAGCGGTGACGATCTCGTTTTCGGCGAGCACTTCCGTGGCATGACCGCAACCCACGATAGCCGGGATACCCAGTTCCCGCGCAATGATCGCGGCATGGCAAGTACGTCCGCCGCGATTGGTGATGATGGCCGATGCCTTCTTCATCACCGGCTCCCAGTTGGGATCAGTCATGTCCGTGACCAGCACATCGCCCACTTGCACTTTGTCCATTTCAGCGCTGCTCGCCACCAGGCGCACCGGCCCGATGCCGATCTTCTGGCCGATCGCGCGACCTTCGATGAGCACCTCGCCGCGTTGTTTGAGACGGAATTTTTCCGCACCGCCTGCAGCAACCTGGGACTGGACCGTTTCCGGACGTGCTTGCAGGATGTAGAGCTTGCCGTCCAGGCCGTCCTTGCCCCATTCGATATCCATCGGCCTGCCATAATGCTGCTCGATGGCCATGGCCTGTTTTGCCAGCTCCAGCACATCCTTATCGGTCAGGGAAAAACTGTCGCGCTCTTTCTGGGGGACCTCTTCGATACTCGTGGAACGTCCGGCGGCACGATCTTCACGGAACACCATGCGCTGTTGTTTGGAACCGATGCTGCGGCGGACCAGCGCGGGATAACCTGCGGCAAGCTGCTGCTTGTGGACGTAGAATTCATCAGGGTTTACCGAGCCCTGCACCACCATCTCACCCAGACCATATGACGAAGTGATGAACACCACGTCGCGGAAGCCGGATTCTGTGTCCATCGTGAACATCACGCCGGAAGCACCCAGATCGGAACGCACCATGCGCTGCACTCCCGCCGACAGGGCGACAGAGGAATCCGTATAGCCGGTGTGCACCCGATAGGAAATGGCGCGATCGTTATAAAGCGACGCAAAAACTTCCTTGATCGCATGCAGGATATTGTCTATGCCGTGAATATTAAGAAAAGTTTCCTGCTGTCCCGCAAAGGACGCGTCCGGCAGGTCTTCAGCAGTTGCGGATGAACGAACCGCGAAACTGGCGTCGCTGCCTGCCGCGAGCTTGGTGTAGTGCTGGCGTATCTCTTCCTCCAGGCGCGGCGGGAGTGAGGCTGCCGATATCCAGCCACGTATGTCTGCACCGGTCTTGGCCAGTGCGTTCACGTCTTCCACATTCAGCGCTTCCAGCGTCTGCTTGATTCGCTGGTCAAGACCATTGTTCTTCAGGAAATCGCGATAGGCCTCCGCTGTTGTGGCAAAGCCGCCGGGCACACACACGCCGGAGGCGCTGAGGTTGCCGATCATCTCACCCAGCGAAGCGTTCTTGCCGCCTACCTGATCAATGTCAGCAATGCCCAGTGACTGAAATGGAATCACATAAGGTTGCATGCTTGCTCTCCTGTTTACTTTTAAATTGTTGTACTACTACGGAATTATTCAAAACCTTGTTCAATGCTCATTCTTTTTTATTGATCGCCTGGATTATTTGAACGGCGATTTCCTCAATCGACCGTGACGTCATATCGAACCATTCTATACCCTCGCGCCGCATCATGCGTTCGGCGGCGGCAACTTCCTGGCGGCATGTGTCCAGTGCGGCATATTTGCTATCCGGTCGCCGCTCCTGTCGTATCTTGTGCAGTTGCTCCGGCGCGATGGTCAATCCGAACAGTTTGTCACGGAAGGGCAACACAGTATCTGGCAGGCGGTCGCGCTCGAAATCTTCCGGGATCAGCGGGTAATTTGCCGCCCGGAGGCCGAATTGCATCGACAGATACAAGCTGGTCGGGGTCTTGCCGCAACGTGACACGCCGACCAGTATCACGTCGGCATTTTTCAAGTCGGCATCAGAAACGCCGTCGTCGTGTGCGATAGCGAAATTCATCGCGGCAATGCGGTTGATGTATTCGTGGCCGGCCTGGCCGTGTGAACGACCGACGGTATGCGCCGACCGCACGCCCAGTTCTTTTTCCAGCGGCGCGATAAAGACCTCAAACAGGTCCAGAAACAATGCATCCCCCTGGCGCAGCATCGCGCTGATTTCAGGATTCATCATGGTCATCACAACCAGCGGGCGGATACCGTCTTGCTCGCGTATCTCGCGTATGCGCGACAGACAGTCCGCAGCCTTTTCCGGATCATCCACAAAGGGAAACCGTATCTGGCGAAAATTTATCCCGTCAAATTGGGAGAGCAGACCCTTACCCAGGATTTCGGCAGTGATGCCGGTGCCATCCGAAACAAAAAATATTGTACGGTTGATTGGCTTCATCTTGCCTGATTGTGCATGTAGTGCAGATTTTTTGGGGGGCGTGTTCATGAGATCGTCGTCATTCTGATCTATTCCACAGCCATTGCATGCAGCCAAGAGAAAATAAAGAGGAAATAATCCTGTTCATGGCAATTCCAAAAGACAGCGTAACTCAGGACGGCAGAATAGAGGTCGCCAATACCGGAGTCAAATTTTCTCCATTATCCAGTCTGTTGTTGTCTGAGCGCGGTGAGCGATCAGCCACGCGGATGATGCTGAGCATGCAACAGCTTGAGGCGCTCACGCGCGACGTGAGTATAGATCTGCGTTGTGGAAATATCAGCATGGCCCAACAACATCTGCACCACGCGTAAATCGGCACCGTGGTTCAACAGATGCGTGGCGAAGGCGTGGCGCAGCGTGTGCGGCGAGAGCGGCTTGTCCAGCCCGCCATGCCTGGCGTGTTTCTTGATCAGGTACCAGAACATCTGGCGCGTCATGCCTTCACCGCGTGCGGTGACGAACAGCGCGTCGCTCATCTGTTTTCCCAGCAATACCCCGCGACCATCCGCCAGATAGCGGCGCAGCCAGTCCAGCGCTTCTTCGCCCAGCGGTACCAGGCGTTCCTTGCTGCCCTTGCCCATCACGCGCACCACACCCATATCCATGCTGACTTGCGTTGTGCGCAACGTCACCAGTTCGGACACGCGCAGACCGGTGGCGTACAGCACTTCGAACATGGTGCGGTCGCGCATGCCTAATGGGGTTTGAACGTCCGGCGCGTTGAGCAGTTGTTCGATATCTTGCTCGGTCAAACTCTTGGGCAGGTTACGCGGCAGCTTGGGCGTGTCGATTTGCAGCGTGGGGTCAGTGGAGATTTTGCCTTGTCTGAGCAGATAGCGATACAAGCGCTTGAGGCTGGAGATGTTGCGCCCGGTGCTGCTGGGTTTGGCTTTTTGCACGACCACCAGATGGGCGAGATAGCCTTGTATGTCGCCATGCGTGGCTTGCAAGATGGATGCGTCGCGCTGTTTCTCCAGCCAGATTGCGAACTTGCGCAAGTCGCGCCGGTAGCTGTCCAGCGTGTTGCGTGACAAGCCATCTTCCAACCACAGGTTGTCGCAAAATTCGTCTAGCAGCTCAGCGTTGTTCATGCGCCAGCAGCCAGCGTTTGATGTCTAGTGATGTGCCGCTGGCATGGCGCATGAAACCGCCCAAACCGGACTTACTCACTACGCGATGACAGGGAATAATGATGGGTATCGGGTTTGCTCCGCAGGCTTGGCCGACAGCTTGTGCGCCGGATTTCAGTTCAGCCGCCAACTCGCCGTAACTGCGTGTTTCTCCGCGCGGGATATCGAGCATGGCTTGCCAAACTTTTTGCTGGTGCGTGGTTCCGTTTAACTTTATCGGCACGGAAAATTGCACGTCTGGATTTTCAAGATAACGCAGCAATTGTTCACACACTATTACTGCGAACGCGCTGGTCGCGCGCTGCGGCTTTTCGGTAGTTGGAAGAAAATCAATGCCAAGCAGCGCACGGTCATCGCAACGTATGCCGAGCACACCGAACGGGACAGTTAGTTTTGCCTGGTAGTTCATGCAGTAATGATAGCGCACAATTAAAAAACGGGAGCAAGCTCCCGTTTTTGTCCTGCAAAAAAACTATTCGCGATTAACCGCGGATTGCGAGTTTTTCCTTGATGCGTGCCGACTTGCCGGAACGATCGCGCAGGTAATACAGTTTGGCACGGCGCACAGAGCCGCGACGCTTCACTTCAATGCTGGCGATGATAGGCGAATAGGTTTGAAAGGTGCGTTCCACGCCTTCACCGGCCGAAATCTTGCGCACGATGAAGCCAGAATTCAGGCCTCGATTGCGCTTGGCGATCACGACTCCCTCGAAAGCCTGAACGCGCTTGCGCTCGCCTTCGACCACGTTCACGTTGACGATTACAGTGTCGCCAGGCGAGAAAGCGGGAATCTTCTTACCCAAACGGGCGATTTCCTCTTGTTCCAATGTTTCGATCAAATTCACTTTACTGCTCCTTTTTATACGGGTCTTGTTCCTTCTGGAACTGAGCCAGAAGCCGAGACTCCTCTTTTGTCAAATCACGCCTGGCCAATAGATCCGGCCTGCGCAACCACGTCCTGCCCAACGACTGCTGAAGCCGCCAGCGCTGTATATCTGCATGATTGCCAGACAACAACACCGGGGGCACGGCTTCACCATTAAACTGTTCCGGGCGGGTGTAGTGCGGACAATCCAGCAAGCCTTGCACAAAGGAATCCTGCTCAGCTGATTCAGCATCGCCCAACACGCCGGGAAGTTGCCGCACCAAACTGTCTACCAACACCATCGCCGCCAACTCACCACCGGACAACACGTAGTCGCCGATGGAAATCTCTTCATCCACATACTGGCGTATCAGGCGTTCATCGATGCCTTCATAACGCCCCGCCAGCAGGATCAAACCCTCATCTGCTTGCGCCACCAATTCTTTAACCACCGAGTGGGTCAGCAATCGGCCTTGCGGTGATAAATACACCACACGGCTTTTTTTTACGCCGCTGGCCGCTTGTCGCTGTCTGGCCGCGTTGATCGCGGCTGCCAGCGGTTCGCCCAGCATCACCATTCCGGGACCGCCGCCGTAGGGGCGATCATCGATGGTGTGGTAATTATCCGTGGTGAAATCTCTGGGATTCCACGTCTTCAGGACATAGCGTCCCTGTTCTGCCGCGCGCCGCGTGATGCCATATTGCGTCAGCGCATCGAACATCTGCGGAAACAATGTGATGACATCAAAAATCATCTCAGGTAATCCGCCGACCAATCCACCCGGATTGTCTTGTTCTTCACATCCACCTGCTTGATGGCTGTAGCCACAAACGGGATCAGGATTTCGCCGCTGTCACCCTTCACGCTCAACACCTGGTTCGCGCCGGTTTCCAGCAGGTTTGCCACCGTTCCCAGTTGCACACCCGCTTCATTCACCACCGCGAGCCCGATCAAATCAGACCAGTAGTATTCATCACCTGTGTGCTGCGGCAAGCTGCTGCGCGGCACGGCGATCAACAAGCCCTTCAGCTTTTCGGCAGCGGTGCGATCCGGACAGTCCGGCAATTGTGCGGCCAGTGTTTTGTTATGGGCCTCACACTGCTGAACTTCCACTTCGCGCCACGGACCGTGCTCATGGCCGATCCACCAGGTTCGATAATCCAGCAAGCTATCAAGGTACTCGGTGTACGGCTGGATCTTGACCCAACCGCGAATACCGTGTGCAGCCGCTATGCGCCCCATGATCACCATGGGGATCGATTCATCAGGCGGCAGCGGTGGCACCGGCGCGCTTGACCAGCTTGGCAACGGTGTCGCTCAATTGCGCACCCTTGCTTTGCCAATGAGTAACGCGTTCCAGTTGCAGACGCAGTGCTTCCTGACCTTCCGCTACCAGCGGATTGTAGAAGCCGACGCGCTCGATGAAACGGCCATCGCGACGATTGCGCGAATCAGCTACCACCACATTGTAAAACGGACGATTCTTTGAACCGCCACGGGAAAGACGAATGATTACCATATGAAACCTACCTGTAATTTAGTTAGCCTAGCGAAAGGGCGCGGATTCTACGACATTTTGGGTACTTCTTGCAACCCGCAAAAAACCAATAGGTTTTTGGGGGCCTCTAAAAATTCAGAGTTCGCCCAAATGCAAGGCGCGGAAAAAATTTCGCCGCGCCGCATAGGGGGTATATGTAAGCAAGAAATTTTTTCCGCAACGCAGCA
>JADGRM010000116.1 GCA_017880945.1 Gallionella sp.
TTGCGTTCCAATCTGGTCAAGGAAGAAACCCTTGCGACACTTGCGCAGCAACTTGATCTGGGCAGTCAATTAAGGCTGGGAGAGGGCGAGTTGAAGAGCGGCGGATTTCGTCGCCCATCGATATTGGCGGATGCCCTGGAAGCATTGTTCGGCGCGGTGCTTCTTGATAGCGGCTTTGCAGATGCCGAAACAGTGGTGCTGAATTTGTATGTGCCTTATCTGGAAAAGGTGGATATGCAGACGCTGGGCAAAGATGCCAAGACCTTATTGCAGGAATATCTGCAAGGCAGGAGGATCCCTCTGCCGACCTATAGCGTGGTCGATATGTCAGGCGAAGCTCATGCGCAATCTTTTCAAGTGGAGTGCGTCATTCCATCATTAAACATTTCCACATGCGGTACGGGAACCAGCCGCCGCAATGCCGAACAACAGGCGGCACAGGCAGCCTATCAACAATTACCGGCCACATCATGACTGAACAACCAACAGCTTTTACGGACAACGGCAACGCGGATTCCCTGCCACAACCATTTCGCAGCGGTTTTATCGCCATCGTCGGTCGGCCCAATGTGGGCAAGTCCACGCTGCTCAATCATCTGATCGGGCAGAAGATCAGCATCACTTCGCGCAAGGCGCAAACCACGCGCCACCGCATCCATGGGATCTACACCGACGAGCACAGCCAATTTGTGTTTGTCGATACGCCAGGGTTCCAGACCAAACATCTCAACGCGCTGAACCGCGGCATGAATAGAGTGGTGACCAGCAGTTTGCGCGATGTGCAGGTGGTGATGTATGTGCTGGAAGCGTTGCGCTATGACGAACGCGACCAGGCAGTGCTCAAGCTGCTGCCGGACAATCGCCCGGTATTGCTGGTGATCAACAAGATCGACGAGGTGGCGGACAAGGGCCAATTGTTCGCGTTTGCCGAGCGTGTCGCGCAGGATTTCAAGTTTGCCGACATCGTGCCGGTGAGCGCCAAGCTGGGCAGCAAGCTGGACGAATTGCGCGAGGCGCTGCGCCGTCACCTGCCGCCGGGCGAATTGATCTATGACAAGGACGACATCACCGACCGCAGCGAAAGATTTTTGGCCGCTGAAATATTGCGTGAAAAAATATTCCGCTACACCGGAGATGAGTTGCCCTACTCGACCAGTGTGGTGATCGAGCAATTCAAAATGGAAGGCAAGCTGCGCCGCATCCATGCCGCGATCCTGGTGGACCGCGAAGCCCACAAGGCGATGCTGATCGGCAAAAAAGGCGAGAAGCTCAAGGAGATTGCCACCCAGGCGCGGCTGGACATGGAAAAGCTGTTCGATGGCAAAGTGTTCCTGGAGGTGTTCGTCAAATTGCGCAGCGGCTGGGCGGATGACGAACGCGTTCTGCGCAGCCTGGGTTACGAATGACAACGTACTACGAATGATCGCAGCAAACCGCAACAAACAGCAGGACGAGGTGGCGTTTGTTTTGCACAGCTATCCGTTCCGCGAAACCAGCCTGATCATCGAAGCATTCAGCCGCCAGCATGGACGGCTGGCGATCGTGGCGCGCGGCGCGCGGCGCCCCCGATCCGGCTTGCGCGGCGTGCTGATGAATTTCCAGCCGTTGCTGTTGAGCTGGTTCGGCAAGGGCGAAGTGCGTACCTTGCACAGCGCGGAATGGCAGGGCGGGCAGCCCTATCTGCAAGGCACGGCGTTGATGTGCGGGTTCTATCTGAACGAACTGCTGATCAACCTGCTGGCACGCGACGATCCGCATGGACAACTGTTCGACTACTACCGCGCCACCTTGTACCGCTTGGCGCACGAAGCCGACCACGCTGCCACGCTGCGTTGTTTTGAAAAACATTTGCTGCAAGAATTGGGCTACGCGCTGATTTTGGTACATGAGGCCGGCGGTGATAAGCCAATACAGCCTGAAGTCTGCTATCGTTACGCCGTGGAGCGGGGCCCGTTACCGGATGATAGCGCGCCGGATGACGGCGACATGCAAACCGGCTTGCCGGTGTCGGGCAAGACTTTGCTCGATATGGCAGCAGATGACTATTCCGATCCGACCACCGCACAGCAGAGCAAGCAACTGATGCGGGTGTTGCTGAACCATCATCTTGGCGGCAAGATTCTGCATACGCGAGAACTGATTAAGGACTTACAGAAATTATGATCAAATTAGGATTGAACATTGACCACGTCGCCACGCTGCGCCAGGTGCGCGGCGCGCCTTATCCCAACGTGGTGCGCGCCGCGCTGCTGGCGGAATCGGCCGGAGTCGATGCGATCACTTTGCACCTGCGCGAAGACCGCCGCCACATCCAGGACCGCGATGTGGAGGTGCTGCGCGACATGCTGCAAACGCGCATGAATCTGGAAAGTGCCGTCACCGACGAAATGCTCGACATCGCGCTGCGCATCAAGCCGTACGATTTGTGCCTGGTACCGGAGCGTCGCGAAGAACTGACCACCGAAGGCGGGCTGGATGTGGTGCGTTATTTCGATACCATCAAGGCGGCCTGCGCACGCTGTGCCGAAGCGGGTATACGCGTGTCATTGTTCATCGACCCTGACCCAAAGCAAATCGATGCGGCGCGCCGCACCGGTGCTACGGTGGTGGAATTACACACCGGAAAATATGCCGATGCGAACAATATTACGGAGCACAACCATGAACTGGCGCGCATCCGCATTGCGGCGGAACACGCCCATGCGCAAGGACTGCAGGTGAATGCGGGGCACGGACTGAATTACCATAACGTGCAGCCTATCGTTGCAATCCCCAATCTGGTCGAACTTAACATCGGTCATGCCATCATTGCCGAATCATTGTTCATCGGTCTGGAAGCGGCGGTCAAAAAAATGAAGGCATTGTTGGCAGGCCATGTATAGAAATCGTAGCGAGCAAGCCAGAGTGCAAGGAGCAGCGCAGTGAAAGACGAGACATACCTCATAGGTAGGCGCACCCGCAAGGGGCAGGCCGTGCGGTTCCCGTCGCTAAAGCGACGGCCGCTACGCTCAGGATTGAACGACAACGCAGTTGCGGCGGAGACTTTCCTTCAGGTTAGTCGGAGCCAACATGCGACGCAGCGAACGGAAGGGTGGTTGCATAGCAGCCGGGTACCCACCGGCCTACTCCCTGCGGGTGAATCTGGCTGCGCAGCAGATTTATCATGATTTTCGGCATTGGCACGGACATCGTCGAATACGCGCGCATCGAAGCGATGTGGGTCCGCTATGACGCGCGTTTCGCCGAACGGGTGCTGAGCGAGCGCGAGTTGCCGAGTTTCAAATCCAGCCCCCATGCCGCGCGTTTTCTCGCGAAGCGTTTCGCCGCCAAAGAGGCCTTTGCCAAAGCCATCGGCAGCGGACTGCGCGATCCGGTCAGCCTGCGCCGCATCAGTGTTACACATGACGGCCTCGGCAAGCCTGTGCTGCTGTTCGACCAAGTGCTGCGCACCCATTTGGCGCAATTGGGCATCAGCGGCCATCATCTTTCCATCAGTGACGAACGCAGCATGATCGTCGCGTTTGTGGTGCTGGAAACCAATTGATCTATCGTCCCATTGACTAATCGTTAGGAGAAGATATGAGTTTGGGCCCCGTGATGCTGGATGTGCTTGGTACGCAACTGACCGCAGAGGATGAAGCGCGCCTGAGTCATCCGCTGGTCGGCGGGGTCATCCTGTTCTCGCGCAACTATCAATCGCCCGGCCAACTGTATGAACTCACCGCCGCGATCCATGCGCTGCGTAGCCCGCCGTTGCTGATCGCGGTGGATCACGAGGGAGGCCGGGTGCAACGTTTTCGCGAGGGGTTCTGCAAAATTCCCGCGATGCGCGAACTCGGAAAGATCTGGGATGCACATCCGCAACGTGCCCGGCACCTGGCTCAACAAGTCGGCTATGTGCTGGCGGCGGAATTGCGCGCCAGCGGCGTGGACTTCAGCTTTACGCCGGTGCTGGACGTTGATTTCGGGCAGAGCAGCGTGATCGGCGACCGCGCGTTTCACAGCGACCCGCAAGCGATCGCCGAGCTGGCGCACAGCCTGTTACTTGGACTCAAGCAGGGCGGCATGCCGACGGTCGGCAAGCATTTCCCCGGCCACGGTTACGTGCGCGCCGATTCGCATCTGGATATCCCGGTGGACGAGCGCGAGTTCGTTGATATCGAAATGTGCGACCTGGTCCCGTTCCGGCAGATGGTGAACTACGGCCTGACCGCCGTGATGCCCGCCCATGTCATCTACCCGAAAGTGGACAGCCGTCCGGCCGGGTTTTCGCCGGTCTGGTTAAAGAACATCCTGCGCGGCCAACTGGGCTTCGAAGGCTGCATCTTCAGCGACGACTTGAGCATGGAAGGCGCGACCGTCGCGGGCGGCATCGTGCAGCGCGCCGAAGCTGCGCTGAATGCGGGTTGCGACATGGTGCTGGTGTGTAACAAGCCGCAATCGGCGGATGAACTGCTGCGGGGATTGAATTGGGAAATGCCCGCCGCCAGCCGCGCGCGGCTCGCCCCGATGCGCGGAAAGCCGCACCCGGAATCGCTGGCCCAACTGCATGAGCAGCATCAATTTCTCAAAGCATTGGACGAGATTTCTGCTATCGGCATGAGCAACGCGGAATTGCCTTTGGTCTAGTTGACCAGGTGATGGGGGAAATTAGATTAATAAACGGGACAGGTTCAATTCGTTTTGCAGGGTGATAAAAAATTCACAATCCCGCACTCTTTGTCCGTCCCTGCCATTGCCGACAACAAATGCCAAACAGGTTATTCCTCAGAGTTTTAAGCCGATTCGCGAACTTGGCATCCATACCATTTTGGCATAGAAGCAGTCCAAGGAGAGTGTTGAGCCGGTCTTTGCCGTGAGATAATCTGCGCCATGTTCCTGATATTTGTTATGGTTCTCCTATGAGCGAATTACAAGCAGCCTTGCTGACGATCGGTTTCGGCGTGATCGTCGTAGTATATGCCTATGGCTGGTGGCAGCAGAGGCAGTATCGGCGCAAGTTCGGCACAGCGTTCAAGTCCAGCCATACAGACGCGTTGTATCAGGATATTGGTGCCAGTCAGGCAATGCGAAGTCAACAAACGGCATCGGCACCGATGCTTGAAGAAGCGTTAGTCGAGGTGAACGCGGATGCGACAGCCACCGCCACCGCTTTATTGAACGAGTCCTGTGCGTTGCTGGACGGGCGCAGCGACTTCATCATCGAGTTGCATCTGGACGAACCCGGTCCACCTGCCGTGCTGGATGGATTGTGGCAACGCAAATTCGATTTCGGCAAGCCGGTGCAGGTGTGTGGATTGACGCTGGGCACAAAAAAGTGGGAGCGAGCCATCGCCGAAGGTCAGACCCTGTATGCGCGCTTTCGTATCGCGCTGCAACTGGTGGACAGGGGTGGCATGGTCAGCGCGGCGAAACTGGCGGATTTTCGCGATCTGGTGCTGGGCATCGCCAAGCATATCAAGGCGGACACCACCGTACCCGACCTTGATGAAATGCACCGTTACGCGGTTGAACTGGATGCATTCTGTGCCGAGGTGGATCAAATGGTCGGGATCAATCTGGTACCGCACGGCGAGCGTTCATTGCCGGGAGGCAAAATATCGCAAGCCGCTGCCATGCAAGGCATGACCCTGGAATCGGACGGCGCATTTCATTTGCTGAATGCGCAGGGGCATAGCCTGTTCAGCCTGATCAACCAGGACAGCAAGCCGTTCCAGCATCACACGCTGGGAACCTTCAGCACGGCGGGCATCACCTTGTTGCTGGACGTGCCGCGCGTCGAAGATCCCGGCAACCAGTTCGACCAGATGATGCACGTTGCGCACGAGTTGGCCAGGGAATTGCAGGTCAGCGTGGTGGACGATCACCTCGTGGCGCTCAGCGACAACGGGCTGGCACTGATACGCACACGGATCGCCGGGGTCGAAGCGAAGATGCGCGATCACGGAATTACACCGGGCAGTTCGCAGGCACTCAGGTTGTTTTCCTGATGGCGAATCAGGAGGTAATCCGCCGCGCTGCTAAGTTGCGTGACGAGATCAGATTTCACGAGTATCGGTATTACGTGCTAGATGCACCTGTCATTCCAGACGCGGAATATGACAAGCTATTTCGTGAGCTGCAGACACTTGAAGAGCAACATCACGAACTCGTCACACCTGATTCCCCGACGCAGCGTGTTGGTGGAATGCCGCTGGATATGTTCCAGCCGATGCGCCATGCCGTGCCGATGTTGTCGATACGTACCGAGACCGATATCAGCGACCAGGGCGCGATTGCATTCGATACGCGTGTGCGCAAGGAGCTTGGCCTGAAAGTGTCCGATTCGCCGATTGAGTATGCGTGCGAACTGAAATTCGACGGCCTTGCTATCAACCTTCGCTACGAGCGCGGCGTGCTGGTGCAGGCAGCGACGCGCGGCGATGGCGAGACCGGCGAAGATGTAACTCAGAACGTCAAGCATGCCATCCATCAGATTCCGTTATCGCTTGAAGGGATGCATCCCGATATTGTGGAAGTGCGCGGCGAGGTCTATATGCGCCGTGATGATTTTGAAAAATACAACCAGCGACAGCGCGAACAGGGCTTGCCTACGCTGGTGAATCCGCGCAACGGCGCGGCGGGCAGCATACGCCAGCTCGATCCGGCTTTGGCCGCGCGGCGCCCGCTGTCTTTCTTCGCCTACGGGTTGGGCGAAGTGCAGGGCTGGCTACCTGTGCCTGAGACGCATAAGGAAGTGCTGGATCAATTGGAGGCATGGGGATTCCCGGTAAATCGAGAGCGCAGGTTGAAATATGGTGCGCAGGGCTTGGTGGAATTCCATCGCAACATCGCGGCCAAGCGCGACAGCCTGCCGTTCGATATCGACGGTGTGGTGTACAAGGTCAACAGCCTCGCCTTGCAAAATCAACTCGGCTTTGTGACGCGTGAACCGCGCTGGGCGGTGGCGCACAAGTTTCCTGCGGAAGAACAGATGACCGTGGTGCGCGACATCGATATCCAGGTCGGCCGCACCGGCAAGCTCACGCCTGTAGCGAAACTGGAGCCGGTGTTCGTTGG
>JADGRM010000117.1 GCA_017880945.1 Gallionella sp.
TGCATCGCGTTCTGCATACGGTTGCGCTGCGCGCGTTGCAGGTGCTGCGCCTGGTCGCGCAAACCCCTGAGCAGGGCATGGCGATCCGGGGCCACGCGTTGCGCCGCCGCGGTGGGGGTCGGGGCGCGTTCGTCGGCGACGAAATCGGCGATCGTGAAATCGGTCTCGTGCCCGACCCCGCTGACGATGGGGATTTCACTGGCGGCGATCGCGCGCGCGACGGCTTCTTCATTGAACGCCCACAGGTCTTCGATACTGCCGCCGCCTCTACATACAATAAGTACATCGCATTCGGCTCGCCGGTTGGCGAGCTGGATGGCTGCGGCGATCTTCTCCGCGCTGCCTGTCCCTTGTACCGGTGTGGGATACAGCATCACCGGCACGCTCGGCAGGCGCAGTCTTAAAGTAGTGAGCACATCGCGCAACGCGGCGGCCTGCGGCGAGGTGATGATGCCGATGCGCTTTGGAAATGTCGGCAAGGCACGCTTGCGCTCGGCGGCAAACAAGCCCTGGCTTTCCAGCAATTGTTTCAGCCGCGCGAACTGTTCGTACAGCACCCCCAGCCCGGCCGGACGCATCTGCTCCACGGTCAACTGAAAGTCGCCGCGCTGTTCATATAAAGTAGCGACCGCTAATACTTCGACCTGCTGCCCGTTGCTGATTTGATTGCCCAGCAATACATTTTTATGGCGGAACATCACGCACCGAACTTGTGCCTGATCGTCCTTCAATGAAAAATAAAAATGACCGGAAGCAGCCTTCACCAAATTGGAGATTTCTCCACGAACCCACAACAGAGGGACGTTGCTTTCCAGCAACTGCTTGATTGCAAGGTTGAGTTCCCCGACGCGCAAAACGCGGTTTTTTTCTTCAAAAAATAATGCTGAAGACATATTGACAATCCGAAATAATCCACAATCCAAGGAAATTCGCCACTTTCCGCTACCCCACCCCACAGCACAACCCAGCACTTACGTTAACATATTGTTTTTAATAAGAATAATGGTCTTGTAAAAAACAGGCAAACTAATAAAACCCCTTACGCCACGCCACATCAAAGCGCTAATCCAGAGAGTCATCCACAAAGTTATCCACAGGTTTTGTGGGTAAACAAAAATATTCTTTTCAAATGGTACGTTAGCAAAATACTATTCAAGAAAAACCTGAGAAATCTTGCTCAACTAGTTACGACACGTTACAGTTGCGCCCTGTTAATTTAAGCACATTTGGAGAATCCGCGTGTTTGCAATCATAGAAGCGGCTGGCTGGCCGATCTGGTTTTTGATCCTGGCATCCATCATTGCAGTCGGCTTGATCGTTGAGCGCCTGATGTTCTTGCGCGGTAATCGTATCGCCCCTCCCGCCCTGTTGAACGAGGTCGTCAAGGAACTCAAGCAACGCGGGGTCAGCGACAGCATGTTGAACAAACTTGCCGCCAGCTCGCCACTGGGGCGCATTTTCGCTGCGGGACTCAAAAACATCAAAAGCCCGCCCGAGATGATGAAAGAATCCATCGAAGAAGAGGGACGTGCGGTCGCGCGCGATCTGGATCGCTTTCTTACCGCTCTGGGTACGATCGCCTCCATCAGCCCGTTACTCGGGCTATTCGGCACCGTGGTCGGCATGATCGAGATTTTCGGCTCACAAACTGCGGTCGGCAACTCGCCTGCGATACTCGCCCACGGTATTTCCGTGGCGCTTTACAACACCGCCTTCGGTCTGATCGTCGCGATCCCCAGCATGATCTTCTACCGCCAATTCCGCGCCCAGGTGGATAGCCTGACCATCGAAATGGAACAGCAGGCGATCAAGCTGGTTGAGGTTGTGCACGGCCAACGCAAAGACTGAGACCATGAACTTTAAACGTGGGCTACGTCGCCGTGAAGAACCGGAGATCAATCTGATCCCGATGATAGACGTGTTGCTGGTGATTCTGATCTTCATGATGGTGACCACCAGTTACGCCAAGTTTTCCGAATTGCAGATCAATCTGCCTGAAGCCGGCGGCGAAGCAGCCGGCACGCAAGCCAAACCCATCAACGTCGCAGTGGATGCCTCTGAACACTATGCCATCAACAACCAGGGGCTGTCTTTCACCGGCGTGGACGCGCTGGCAGCCTCCCTGAAAAATGCGGCCGGCAATCAAACCGACCCCACCATCGTCATCAACGCCGATGCCAAAGCCACGCACCAATCGGTGATCAACGTGATGGAAGCGGCAAGGCGCGCCGGATATGGGCGCATTACTTTCACCACGCAGAGCCAGCAAAAGTAACTCCAATCCTATTTCATCGGTGAAACAGCGTTGACTTCCTCGCTCACTCCTGATCAAACAACTGGTGAAACAACTAGCCATCCCACTAAGCAACCAGAAAACGGTTGCCAAGTGGTTGGTTATAGCCATTCGACTACGCTATCAAAATACGATAGCCAAGTCGCTGGTTATAGCCGTGCAACGGCGACACGTTACTGGCGAAGCCAGCCGATTGCGGGAACCGTTGCTTGGTCGCCCCTCTCGCACCGGAAGCTGCGCTCACCGTGTCTGGGCGACATTTGCACTGTCTGCGTCGTTTACTCGTCGCCGCCTTGTTTGACCTTCGAAATAGAATTGGAATGAGGCATGAATTGGCTGCAAACCCACTGGTATCGCATCACCCCGCTGCACCTGATTCTGTTTCCGATCAGCCTGTTTTTCCGTGCGCTGGTGGCGTTGCGTCGCGAGATGTATCGCAACGGCAGCCTCGCCAGCGATCAATTACTGCTGCCGGTCATCGTAGTCGGCAACATCAGTGTCGGAGGAACCGGCAAGACCCCGCTCACACTGGCCTTGGCACAGCAGCTAGTTGAACACGGCTGGCATCCGCTCATAGTCAGCCGCGGCTTCGGCGGTTCAACGCAACAGCCGCGATATGTCGATGCAAGCAGCGACGCTCAGCATGTGGGTGACGAGCCGCTGCTGATGGCACGGCGCAACATCTGCCCGGTGTGGATAGGCAGGGACCGCGCCGACACCGCGCGTGCGGCATTGCAAGCACATCCTCAATGCGATGTCGTGCTTTGTGATGACGGCCTGCAGCACTATCGCCTGCAGCGTGATGTCGAGATCGCGGTCGTCGACGGGGCGCGCCGCTTCGGCAACGGTTTGATGCTTCCCGCCGGACCGTTGCGCGAGCCGGTATCGCGCCTGCAGAGCGTGGATGCGGTGGTGGTGAATGGGGACGATGCTCCAGCGGGTCAATATGTGATGCGCTTATCGGGAAGCGTGTTCTACAACCTGCTCGACCCCGATAAAAAAGCCTGTGCAGATCATTTTCAAGGCCAAAACAACCATGCCGCCGCGGGCATCGGCAATCCACAACGCTACTTTCAACATCTTGAGGCATTGGGTATCCCCTTCACGCCGCACGCATTTCCCGACCATCATCCCTACTCTGCGACCGATCTGGCCTTTGCCGATTGCGATGCGATACTCCTGACCGAAAAAGATGCGGTAAAATGCGCGGCATTCGCTGATGGAAGATATTGGGTGTTGCGTGTTGATGCCCAGATCGATTCAGCCCTGCTTGAACACATACTGAGGAAGATAGAATCCCATGGATCCCAAACTGCTTGATATCCTCGTTTGCCCGTTGTGCAAATCCCCGTTGGTCTACCATAAGTCCGCACAGGAATTGATCTGCAAGGCCGATCGCCTGGCATTCAAAATCGCGGACGATATTCCGGTGATGCTGGTTGACGAGGCACGCAAACTCAGCCTCGAAGAAGTCGAAAAGATTCAATGACCGATTTTCACGTCGTCATCCCGGCACGCCACGCTTCCACGCGCTTGCCCGGCAAGCCGCTGCTGCTGATTTCAGGCAAACCCATGGTGGTGAGAGTGGCCGAACAAGCGGCACAAAGCGGTGCGCAACAGATCTGGATCGCCACTGACCATCATGCGATTGCCAACGCGGTACACGAACATGGTTTCAAGGCATGCTTGACCAAAGACAGCCATCTCAGCGGTACCGATCGCATCGCCGAGGTGGTTGAACTGCAAGGCTGGCCGGATGCCTCCATCGTGGTCAATGTGCAAGGCGACGAGCCGCTGATACCGCCCGCGCTGATTCGCGCCGTTGCCGAACATCTGCACAGTCATCCTGAGTGTGCGATGGCCACGGCCTGCCATGCGATTCACGATGAAGCATCGATGCGCAACCCTAACATCGTCAAGGCGGTTCTGGATAAAAATGGCAACGCGATGTATTTCAGCCGCGCGCCGATACCGTGGCCTCGTGATGCCTTCGCCCGGCAACAGCCCCTGCCCGCCGACTTGCCGGTATTGCGCCATATCGGCATCTACGCTTACCGCGCCGGCTTCCTGCGCGCATACGGACAACTCCCCCCAATAGTGTTAGAGCGCTATGAGGCATTAGAGCAATTGCGCGCGCTGTATCATGGGTACAAAATTGGTGTAGTCATCGCCGAGCAGGCTCCGCCAGGTGGGGTTGATACCGAACAGGATCTGCATACTGCACGACAAATATTTGAATCTCAAATAAAATCGGAGGTAAGCCAAAAAATGAAACTGATACTGCTGGGTCCACCCGGTGCAGGCAAAGGCACCCAGGCGAATTACATCAAGGAAAAATTCAACATCCCGCAAATTTCCACCGGTGACATGCTGCGAGCAGCCGCCAAAGCGGGCACGCCGACGGGAATCGCGGCAAAGAAGCTGATGGACGCGGGTAACTTGATCTCCGATGGCATCATCATCAGCCTGGTGAAGGAACGCATCAAGGAACCCGACTGCGCCAATGGATTTTTACTCGACGGCTTCCCGCGCACCATCCCGCAAGCACAGGCGATAAAGGATGCCGGCATTCAGATCGATTTCGTGGTGGAAATCGATGTGGCTGATAGCGAGATCATCCAGCGTATGAGCGGTCGTCGCGTGCATCCGCCTTCGGGTCGCACTTATCACGTGGTGTTCAATCCACCCAAGGTGACAGGCAAGGACGACCTCACCGGTGAAGAATTGGTGCAGCGTCCCGACGATGCAGAAGATACCGTCATCAAACGTCTCCACGTTTACCACGATCAGACTAAACCCTTGGTCAATTTCTACACCACCTGGCAGAAATCCGGCGACGCGAAAGCACCAAAGTGCGTGAAAATTCCCGGGGTAGGGAAAGTGGAAAAAATACGCGACCAGGTCTTCGCTGCTTTGGGCAAGAGCTGATCTTGGCTGATAAACCCATTCTCACGCTGGAAGATGCCAAGCGCATCGCCGTAGCGGCACAAGCCGAAGCGCAACGCAATGACTGGCGAGTGGTGATCGCCGTGGTGGACGATGGCGGTCATCTGCTGTATTTGCAGCGCAGCCACGACACCCAGTTTGGCAGTGTGGAAACGGCGATCCAGAAAGCCCACGCGGCAGTGGCTTTTCAACGCCCCACCAAGGTATCGGAGGATGCGGTGCAGAGTGGCCGATTGATACATCTGGCACTGCCCGGCGTGATCCCTGCCGAAGGCGGTGTGCCGCTGCAGATTGATGGTGTGGTCGTTGGTGGCCTGGGGATCAGCGGCGTGCGCTCGTCCCAGGACGGACAGATCGCAGCCGCGGGTATGGCTGCCCTGACGAAAAGTTAGCCATGCTGTATCGCCTGAACGATCGCTTTCCCGAACTCCGCGGCGAGCGGCATTTCATCGCCGGCAGTGCCTCGGTAATCGGCTCAGTCATTCTGGAAAACAATGTCAGCATATGGTTCAACGCCGTGCTGCGCGGCGACAACGAATCCATCCACATCGGCACGAACAGCAACATCCAGGATGGTGCGGTGCTGCACACCGACGTTGGCATACCACTGACTGTCGCAGCAAATGTCTCAATCGGGCATCAGGCCATGTTGCATGGCTGCACGATAGGCGAAGGAAGCCTGATCGGCATCAAGGCAACGATACTCAACCACAGCGTCATTGGCAGAAACTGTCTGATCGGCTCGAATACGCTGATCACCGAAGGAAAGGTGATCCCAGATAACTCGCTGGTGGTCGGTTCGCCGGGAAAAGTGGTGCGCACATTGACGGAAGCGGAAATTGCCGCGCTGCACGCCAACGCCGAGCACTACGTGGAACTTATGGCGCGCTATGCCGACGGACTGCATCCCATATAACCCTTAAGTGCATAACGTTATTGCCCACAAGGGCATATCACCATAACTAACAAATGCACGACGCCTATTCAAAATAGGAAGTATCCTTACAAACTGTAGTTGCTTCTGGATGCTCTAACATGCATTTTGGATGTCAGGGCGGTTGGCTGATTTATCTTTAAGGGAGGTATCATGTCAGGTGGTCTTGGATTTGCGTTGTTATGCGCCATTGTTGCAATCTTTTACGGCATATTTTCCATCAAATGGATTCTGGGTAAACCAACCGGCAACGAAAAAATGCGCGGAATTGCCGCCGCAATACAGGAAGGCGCTTCCGCCTACCTGAACCGGCAATACACCACGATCGGCATAGTCGGTGCAATCTTGTTTGTCGTCATTCTTGTCGCGCTGAAATGGCCAACCGCCGTCGGCTTCGCCATCGGCGCGATCCTGTCGGGATTGACCGGCTACATCGGCATGAACGTATCGGTGCGCGCCAATGTGCGCACTGCTGAAGCGGCCAAAGAAAGCCTGAATGCGGCTCTGAACATATCCTTCAAAGGTGGCGCGATCACCGGCATGCTGGTCGTGGGCCTGGGTCTGCTCGGCGTGGCGGGCTATTACGCTTTCCTCACACTGATGTTGGGCGCCAGTACCGAAGATGCTACTCATGCCCTGGTGGGCCTGGCCTTCGGCGGCTCGCTGATTTCCATATTCGCCCGTCTCGGCGGCGGCATTTTCACCAAAGGCGCTGACGTTGGTGCCGACCTGGTGGGCAAGGTCGAAGCCGGCATCCCCGAGGACGACCCGCGCAACCCAGCGGTAATCGCCGACAACGTCGGTGACAACGTTGGCGATTGTGCCGGCATGGCGGCCGACTT
>JADGRM010000118.1 GCA_017880945.1 Gallionella sp.
GAAGCCTTTTATAATAATGAAGGGCAGCTGACCTTTTCGAATATCCACCCGGACAATGCTGCCGACACGCTGATTCGAATCATGGTCAATCCTGAAGCCGCCGGAAACCACTGATGCGCTGATACAGAATCCCTCATACAGAACCAAAGGTTTCCATCTTCATATTGACATGCAGCACAAAAAAAAACTACATTCCCCTTATTCTGAATTTAATTACAAGCCTCTAACAACAATCACAACGCAAATATCGTCACTTGGGAGATCACATGTCCAACATTGAATCTGTATTGAATGAAATGCGCGTTTTCAGCCCTTCCGCTGAATTCGTCAAACATGCCAACGTATCCGGTATGGATAGCTATCAAGCCTTATGCAAAGCGGCGGAGCAGGATTATGCGGGTTTTTGGGCCAAGCTGGCACGTGAAACTTTGCTCTGGAAAAAACCGTTCACCAAGGCTCTGGATGAAAGCAATGCGCCTTTCTTCAAGTGGTTCGAAGACGGCGAGTTGAACATCTCATACAACTGCCTCGACAAACATCTCGTCACCCAGCCGGAAAAGACCGCTATCATTTTTGAAGCGGACGATGGCAAAGTCAGCAAAGTCAGTTATCGCGAATTGCACGGGCGCGTCAGTCAGTTCGCCAACGGCCTGAAGTCGCGTGGTATAAAGAAGGGCGACCGCGTCGTCATCTACATGCCGATGAGCATTGAAGCGGTGGTTGCCATGCAAGCTTGCGCCCGTATCGGTGCGATACATTCGGTGGTGTTCGGGGGTTTTTCTGCCAATAGCCTGCATGAGCGTATCACCGATGCGAAAGCTTGCGCGGTGATTACTGCCGATGCCCAGATGCGCGGTGGCAAGATAATGCCGTTGAAATCCATAGTTGACGAAGCGCTCTCCTTGGGTGGCTCCGAATCCGTACACAGTGTCATCGTTTATCGCCGTGCCAGCAACAATGTAAAGTGGAACGACAATCTGGACATCTGGTGGCATGACCTGTTCAACTCCCAGCCGGCCCACTGCGAACCCGAGTGGGTCGGCTCCGAACATCCGCTGTTCATCCTCTATACCTCCGGTTCCACCGGCAGACCCAAGGGCGTGCAGCATTCCAGCGGGGGCTATCTGCTCGGTGCGATGCTGTCAATGCAGTGGGTATTCGATTACAAGGCAAGCGACATTTTCTGGTGTACCGCCGACGTGGGCTGGGTCACCGGCCACACCTATGTGGCCTACGGTCCGCTGGCGATGGGAGCGACCCAAGTGGTGTTCGAGGGCATACCGACTTACCCGGATGCCGGGCGTTTCTGGAAGATGATCCAGGATCACAAGGTCACCACTTTCTACACCGCGCCCACTGCCATCCGCTCGCTGATCAAACTCGGCGGCGAATTGCCCAAGCAATACGACCTTTCTTCGCTGCGTCTGCTCGGCACGGTCGGAGAGCCGATCAACCCGGAGGCGTGGATGTGGTACTACAACACGGTCGGACAGGCGCGCTGCCCGATCGTGGATACCTGGTGGCAGACCGAAACCGGTTGCCACATGATTGCCCCGCTACCCGGCGCGATGCAGACCAAACCGGGTTCCTGCACCCTGCCGCTGCCCGGTATCATCGCAACCATCGTCAACGAAGCGGGCGATGAAGTGCACGACCAGCATGGCGGATTTCTCGTCATCAAACGTCCATTTCCGTCGCAAATCCGCACCATCTGGGGCGACCCGGAACGCTACAAGAAAGGCTACTTCCCCGAAGAAATGCGCGGCTATTATCTGGCGGGGGATTCCGCACGCCGTGATGAAGACGGCTATTTCTGGATCATGGGGCGCATCGACGATGTGCTGAAAGTATCCGGTCACCGGCTGGGCACCATGGAGATCGAATCTGCTCTCGTTGCCAATCCATTGGTTGCCGAAGCCGCCGTGGTCGGCAAGCCGCATGACATCAAAGGCGAAGCTATAGTTGCATACGTCGTCTTGAAGGGGGTGCGCCCGGACAGCGCAGAAAAAGCCAGGGAGATTGCGGAAACTCTGCGCGCTTGGGTAAGCAAGACCATCGGGCCGATTGCCAAACCGGATGAGATCCGTTTCGGCGACAACCTGCCAAAGACACGTTCCGGTAAAATCATGCGCCGCTTGCTACGCGCTATCGCCAATGGCGAAGAGATTACGCAGGATATTTCGACACTGGAAAACCCGGCCATACTCGAACAGTTAAAAAATCCGGTGCGCTGACTTCCAACCGGTGAAGCAAACAACAACGCGAAACAGCCGGGTTTCGGCGTAGGCTAACGTGAGCACGGCGAACGTTAAGCGAAGCGGCCGTAACCAAAACCCGGCCATACTCGAACAGTTAAAAAATCCGGTGCGCTGACTTCCAACCGGTGAAGCAAACAACAACGCGAAACAACCGGGTTTCGGCGTAGGCTCATATCGGCATAGCCGATGTGAAACCGCATAGCGGTGGCCGTAACCTTAATCCCGCAATCCCGTGAACAGCTAGTAAATACAGTGCGTTGATCTACAGTTGTTTCGCTAAGCGCCGCTAACCTTACCGGGGTAATGATGTTGATCGAGGCTCGTCACACCCTGTTTCGAGACAGAAAATGAGCTTTTCATAGGCGTAACTTTCATGAACGACACATCTTACATATGTTGTTTATCTGCAACATGCCCGCCCATTTAGATTGACCTGGTCGCAACACCTCGGCTAACATCGCGCAAGCTTTACTTCCCTTATTCCTTATTGAAGGGTCTATGTGCCATTGATTCGATTTATATTTTCCGCTCTGCTTGCCATTGGCGCCGCCAGCTTGCCAGGATTGGCTCACGCTGAAGAGACGCTCGCGCTCAACAGTCCCATGACGAGTGAAGTTGCGCCGGAATGGCTGCCTTCAGCGCGCGACATCAGAATCGAGCTCATCCCGGTATCTCCTGAATCGCAGAAAGCCGATATGGCGGCGCATGACCTGTGGACTCGCATACGCAGCGGTTTCGCGATGCGTGAGCTCAATTCCAAGCTGGTCGCCAAGCATGAGAAATGGTATGCCGATCGTCCCGATTACGTGGCGCGAATGACCGAACGTGCTCGCCTGTACCTTTATTACATTACCGACGAAGTGGAACGACGCGGTATGCCTAGTGAGATCGCACTGTTGCCGATGATTGAGAGCGCTTTTAATCCCGGTGCATATTCGACCAGCCGTGCTTCGGGCATCTGGCAATTCATGCCGTCCACCGGCAAAAAGTTCGGTATGCAACAAAACTGGTGGTATGACGGCCGTCGCGATGTCATCAGCGCGACTAACGGCGCACTAGACTATCTGCAAAAACTACATGACATGTTTGGGGATTGGGATTTGGCACTTGCCGCATATAATTGCGGTGAAGGCGCGGTTCAACGCGCACAGGCACACAATCGCAAACGCCATTTGCCAACCGACTACGCCAGCCTGAAATTGCTGAAGGAAACTCGCAATTACGTGCCAAAGTTGATGGCGATAAAGAACATCGTAGCCAACCCGTCCAGCTTCGGGCTGGCACTGCAAGACATTCCCAACGAAGCTTACTTTGCCTCTGTTGCCACCACCAAGCACATAGATGTAAAACTGGCCGCGCAACTGGCCGACATCCCTGTGGAAGAATTCACCGCGCTTAATCCCGCGCACAACCGTCCGGTGATCTTGCAGGGAAGCAGCGATTTGATTTTGCTGCCGATAGCCAAGATGGAAACGTTCCGCGCCAACCTTGAAAGCTACAACAAACCACTGGTCAGTTGGCAGTCTTACCAACCCAAAAAAGGCGAGCGTCTCGACAAGCTGGCTCCACGCTTTGGTCTATCGTTGGAAAATCTCAAGTCCGTGAACGGCCTGTCCAAGCGCGGCAATATCAGCACCGGACAAACACTGCTGGTGCCGCTTAACGGCGAAGAATCCGAAAGCGAATTTGAAGCTTTCAACATGCACCTCGCTGCCGATGATCGTTCCCGCTCTGTCAGACACATCGTGCACAGAGGCGAAACCCTGTCCAGTATCGCGCTTCGTTATCATGTCAGCGTTGCCAGGCTGAGACAATGGAACGGCACGTTGAAAATAATCAGGGTCGGTCAAACCATTGCTGTTGCGCAAACCGGAGTTCACAGAACTTCCGGGCATCGAAGAAAATCCAGCGATCGTTCGCCCAAGGTGGCACAAAATGGCGCGATCAAAAACAACACGCCGCGGGGAATTTAGCTTCGCGACGACGACCTTGCCGAAATTGGAGTGAATTCGCGGTATCTTTTCCACACCCGCCACACCCCCACATCAAACCAGCCATGCTAAGCCGGCGAATCAGAATAATAGCCATTACCCCTGTGACCAGCAAAGGATGGCAACGCAAAAAGCGCACAATCGCCATCCCGCGGTCAGCCAGTGCCAGCGGGGTCCGCCACTCATCTTCGATTTCAGTCATTTGCTCGCGCTGCGCGGCGATTCTTGCCAGCAACTTGCTGCGATTTTGCATCAACTCGAACATTGGATCATTCATGGTGTACACCTAGATGCTCCCTATCCTTCGCCAACTCGGCCAGACTTGCCGAGAATAGCTTCGATTTAGCCTGCTCTTTGCTGCGCAGCAACAACGCCATCAGCGTACCCAACGCCATGAACAGCGCACACACAGCACCGAGTGCGGCGAGACGATGATCATCCCAAAACAGCACCACGACAAATATCGTAAGAAACAATATGCACATGCCGAAACAGAACAGCGCGATCAAGGCAAAAACGAGCATTTGCGTTAAACGCAGACGCTCCTCCTGAATCTCATTCGCGAGCAGTTCAAGCCGCGTCGAAACAATAAAAGTCAGCGTCGTAGCCAGTCGCTTAACCGACTCCATCAACCCTGCACTCTGTTCCGCCATGGCTTAACGGTCGCGACCAATCAGCATACCGACAATAACTCCTACGCTTGCGGCAACTCCAATAGCCTTCCACGGATTATCGTGTACGTACTCGTCAGTTGCCTTGGCGGCATACTCGGTCTTCTCGATCAATGCGGACTCTGCCTCATTGAGGCGCACCTTGGCTGCCGCTAAATTTTCCTGAATACGCTCACGTGCTGCAGACACTTTTTCGCCTGCAATACCGGCTGTTGCACGCAACAACTCCTCGGCGTCTGTTACAACCAGGCGAAAATCCTGCATAAGTTTTTCTTTGCTGACTTCTCCTTCAACGCCTGCTAATTTTGTGCTCATGATTTTCTCCTTGAACAATAAATTAAGAACTACGCTCGGGTACTACCCAACTCTCCGATAACTCCCGGATATTCTTTCGTCTTTTTAATCCTAAAATACGCAAACGTCAATCCATTTACGGCTTACTATCTTCGTGTTGCCGCACAAGCGGAAAACCGTTCGGGTTATCAATCTTTTTCTTTTGGATGATTTCCCCGGCATGCTTCTGCAAATAGTGCGCGATAGTCTCAACGCGTATTTTCACCGAGCCGGCGGGCTTGGTGGAATCGAGATCCTGGAAGGAAAAAAACAGCGTGCCCGAGCGTTCGATTATCTGCTGCACGGGCGAATAAGACGGCTGATCCATGCCGCATTCGTAGCTCGACAACCGTACCACGCAAACGATCCATGGCAAGCGTGCGGCGACCTTTGCGCCCCACAAAATCTCGTTGGTATTGGCGCTGTACGAGGAAGGCCAGACATCGGAAATATCGAGCGGAGATTTGATGTGGCCTGTAGCGATGTCTGCGCCGAACAGCCACTCAAGCATATCTGGATCGGTGGGCAGGTACTGCGACCATAGCACCGGATAGCCGTATGCCTGAAGATCCGTTTCGATCCCGTGGCCGATGCCCGGGTCCATGTGATAGGGGCGCGCCAGCACGAGTAAGCATGGCTTGTCTTCACGCACACACTGTTCAATAATTTCGCGGCTCTTCTGGCGCATGTTCGCGTTGAACGTATCCAGCGCATGGAATCCGGCCTCCACCGCTTTTTTGGTTTCGGCTTTGGTGAGGCCGGGAATAAAATCGCGCAGTCCCTCATAGAGCTGCTTCGGCACGATAGGCCGGTCGCCCAGAGCCACAAAAGGCGTCGCATACCGGATGCCGTGTTCGGCGAACATATCCTTTTCTTTCTGGAATCCGGATTTGATGTTTTCAGGCGCAGCCATCACGCGAGGGCAGGTAAGCGATGCCGCTACGTGCCCGTGCAGATACGAAGGCAGCGAATAAATCATCGGCGAAAGCAGCACGTCTATCTTGCGGTGCGGCTTGCGCGCGAGGAATTCGCCATAATGCCCGGACATGCATTTCACCGGGTAGCAGCAATCCACCGTGCCGCGTCCCTTGCCGAATTCGCGCGCCTGCTCTTCCGAGGTGTCGGATGAGAAATCGATCTTGGCGATGCCGAGCGCTTCGAGAAAACCGATCCAGAATTGGTGGGTGGACCACAGGTTGAGCGTTTTCGGAATGCCGATGCGCATTTGCGCGCGCGGTTTTGTCGCGACGGCTGGCGCTTGGGAATGTGCGCCGTCGCCCGGATTAAACCTCGCTCTTGACACGCCGAAAGGCGTCTTCTCGAACCAGTTCAGCAACATTTGGATAGACACGCTTCACCTCTTCTAATTGACCCATCACCACTCGCATCTCGTTGGCGTCTTCCAGCAAACCTTTCGGGCAACTATTGCCGCTGATTACCCGCTCCCAACCCGTTGCCAACGGCACCTTGCTCCAATCGCGTCCCTTGCCGTCGGGCAGATGCACATCGATGAAAGTGCGGCGGCAATTTACCGCGCACCAGTGGCAGATGGTGTGCTCGTTGGTGGTGCCGGTGTATTCCAGCGCTTCTATCGTGTCGAACCCACGGAAGCTGCTGGGCTCACCCTTTTTCATCCAATCCATCGCGCACAGCGCCGCGCCGATTGCGCCCGCCTCGCCCGGATAGGGGTGAACGACGATTTCAGCATCCGCCACTTTTTCTCTGATGAAATCAACCTGCGCTTTCACCAC
>JADGRM010000119.1 GCA_017880945.1 Gallionella sp.
AGCCTGTAGGAGCTCGATTTATCGAGCGATTGATGGCGATGATCGCGCAATAAATTGCGCTCCTACAATGGCTCTTGGTTCTAACGGATTATCTGGGATTAACGTAATATCGCGTAGCGAATCGTTCGCTTCCTCGCACGCAGGAGTTGAAGATTGCCTTCATCGTTTGCCCTTTCTCCCGTTTGCGGGGGAAAGTTGGATAGGGGGATTTTTTCCGGGAGTGGAGAGCAAAGCGAGGGGCCGAGGTGAGGGAACGGATATGGCAAGCATCATTTTTCATTGGTAGCCATGTCCGTAAGGCAGCTTGATGCCGCGAACAAAATACGAATCAGCATTCCCGTAGAATACTGACATGAACCGCTCCACTTCCCCCACCTCACAACTCATCCATCTGGCCTGGCCGGTGCTGGTCGCGCAGCTTGCCTGGATGGCGAATGCCGTGATCGACACCGCAATGGCCGGGCGGCTGTCTGCGATCGACCTTGCCTCGGTGGGCATCGCCGCATCGATCATGGCCACGGTGCTGATGTCGCTGATCAGCGTTTTGCTCGCGCTGCCTCCGATCATCGCCCACCTTTACGGCGCAGGCCGGGGTGCCGATGTCGGGCGGGAGATCCACCAGAGCGTGTGGATATCGCTGGTGCTGGCACTGGTGGCGATCCTGCTGTTGCGCTTCCCCGGCCCTATCATTTCGATCTCGCAGTTGCAGCCCATCGTCGAAACCAAGGTGCGCGCCTATCTCGCCGCATCCGCCTGGGGTGTGCCGGGCGTGTTCGCGTTGCGCATCTTCTTCGGCCTTTCCATCGGCATCGGCCGCCCGCGCCCGGTGATGTTCTTCAACCTGCTGTCGCTGGCGCTCAAGATCCCGCTGAATGCGGTGTTCATGTATGGCCTGCTGGGGGCGCCCGAAATGGGCGGGCCGGGCTGCGCGGTCGCCACGGCAGTGGACGCCTGGCTGATGGCCGCGCTCGCCTGGGGCTGGTGCCTGCGACATCCGGACTACCTGCAGTTCCAGCTGCGCACGCGTTTTGCCGCGCCGGATCGCAAAGCCATCGTGGAGTTCCTGAAGCTGGGCGCGCCGATCGGCCTGACGTTCATCGCGGATGTGACCGCCTTCACGTTCATGGCGCTGTTCATCGCGCGCCTGGGCCCTGTTGTCTCGGGCGCGCACCAGATCGCGGCAAATCTGGCGGCATTGGCTTTCATGATTCCGCTGTCGCTGGGGAATGCAACGGCGGTGCTGGCCGGCCAGGCCATCGGCGCCGGGCAGCGCGAGCGCGCCCGCCACATTTGCTGGGAAGCCATCCGCCTCGGCATGGCGATCGCAGTTGTCCTGAGCGCAATCTTCTGGTTTGGCGCGCCGCACATTGCCGCGCTGTATACCACCGACCCCGGGGTGCAGAAGGTGGCGATACCGTTGATCATGCTGGCCGCTTTGTATCATCTGGGTGATGCGCTGCAGGCCGTGGCGGTGAACGCCCTGCGCGGATACAAGAAATCGGTGGTGCCGATGTTGATCTATGTCACGATGCTGTGGGGATTGGGCCTGGGCGGCGGCTTCCTGCTCGGGCTGACCGACACGTTCGGCCCCGCGCGCGGCGCCCCCGGCTTCTGGATCGCCGCGATCGCAAGTCTTTGGTTAGTGGCAGGACTGGTTGCGATTTACCTGAATGCGGTGAGCAGGGCGAAATCAGCCTTAACCTAAGGAAGTGCTGAATAAGTCCGTTCGTGGTGATTGATTCTTACACCTTACGATACAACTGATCCATTTATGGATTACTGCTTTTTGGATTAATGGCATACACGGCGCTGTCCGGCGGAAGAAAAGAGGGTTGAACTTATGCCTCACTGGGTGATAGATTGCGAGGAATGAAAAGCAATTCGACTCCGGCACATACCGCATACTGCATCTCCGGCACCTGTCAAAATATCAAGGACCATAATGATTAACGCAAGTGGTGTACATCACCCTAAACGAATCCTGAAGTATGCTGCAACATTGCTCGTAGTTGCGCTGCTTGCTTACGCCACCTTTCTTATCTCGCAGTCCTGGCGGGAAGTTAAATCTGATCAGTCCAGCCAGTTGGCGACGATTGCCGACCTGAGCGAGATCGCGATCGATACTTATTTTACCCAGCTGGAAATCGGCATGCAGAATCTGGGCGCGGATTTGGCCGACACGCACAAAAAGCTCGATCTCGACCGTGCATTCAAGTTGGTCAGCCGGTTCCAGGGACTGCACACCGAGCTGGGCAACGTCATGCTGATCCGCAACGATGGCCAGATATTATTGACCGGAACAATCGCGAACAGCCCGGCTCTGCCTACGCTCGCCAATGATTCCTCATTCATGAAATTTCGCGGCGAACTGCTGCAAGGCCCGGCCTTCGCTATTGGCCAACCGGTCATGGGACCTATAGACAATAGCTGGGTCATCTCCGCACGCTATGTCGTTACCGACCAAAATGGCAAACTGGTCTGTATCCTCAGCGCCAATTTGCCGGGCAACATGTTGCAACGCTACTGGGCAGACTCAACTATCCCCAAGATTGCCGCGCTGGGACTGGTACGCGATGATGGATACCTGGTAAGCCGCTATCCGGAACCGGATGTCGCGAGCATGGATAATATGTATGGCAAGCCTGCCGAGGGCGCGATGATCGAGTATCTGCGCGCGAACAACTACCCGCAGCACGGGCAAGTGGAAATGCGGGGCAGCGACGGCAAGGCAACGGATTTGCGGGCGATGCGCCGCCTGCAGCACTATCCGGCCACGCTGTTTGTTGAGATGCCGATGTCAGAAATCAAGGCGGCATGGTGGCACAAGATGCATGTTCCCTATGTCCTGATGGCGCTGTTGCTGGCGGGCATATTCGCTTTCTATGGTATGTCGCTGCGTCGCCGCCGCACATGGAGCATGGCACAACGGCGCGAAGAGCTCAGGCGCAACTACGAACAGGCCCTCCAGGAACGGAGTCCGAACGAAATCTTCATGTTCGATGCCGATACATTGCAATTCACCTACGCAAACGATTATGCGCTGGAAAGTATCGGCTATTCCCTGGAGCAATTGCAAAAGAAAAACATGCTTTCCCTGCATCCGGAATTGGGCATCGAATCCTTTGCGGCGATGATCGAACCGCTGCGCCGCGGCGAGCAGGAGTCAATCAAATATCAGACAGTCCAGGCACGCGGGAATGGAAGCACCTATTCTGTGGAGGTTAACCTGCAATTGATCACATCGGATGATGGTGGTGAAGGATTCCTGGCGATCATCAATGACATCACCGCACTCAGACAAGCCGATGAAAATATCAGAGCATTCAATGCTCCCGTTGAGCGGCGCGCTTCCAAGCGCAAGTAACGATGATCGTGGCGAGAAGAGCGATCACGACGATAAAAACATAATTAATAGCGTCAGCTCAGGCTCGCTTTAGCCGTGCGGGATTCCACGTGCGATTCGATTCGCGCAGCGGTGTGCAGAAGCCGTTCCTGGATACAGTCGAAGTCACCCACCTGATAGTCACGGCAGATCAGCGGTCGGCGCTCGTAAATCGTGCACAGCAGGGTGTTCCTATCCAGGGCTGAGCACCAGCCGTCGTCTAGACGTGCCATGACCCATCCGCCCCAGCGGTCGCGTTCCGTCAATTCGAGCGGAATATCGTCGTCACCCATCAACATCACCTCTAACCGGCAACAGCAGGCTTTACACGTGGTGCACGATATGACCGGGGTGTCGCCGCTATCAGTCATAGTCGACATCGGTCTCGCTACCGGCATATGAATTTTGCAATTCGGTGATGATGGTTTTGATTCCGGTTTTTGACAGTATCTTTTTTACAATGGTGTTTCTGTACTCGTCCATGAATTCGCGCAGGACGGAGTGGTATGTAGAGGGGACTTTTTTCAGCAATGCGTCCCAGCCTGCATCGATATCCGGCGGTGTTTTCCGCATACCCAAGATCAGGGTTTCGAGATCTTTTTGTCTGGCCCGCGCGACGATGGGCCCGTCACCGGCAATCGCGAAAATTACCGCGATAGCGATCACTGCATGTGCATCGAGATCGGGGTCTCTGACCGGGCCCGCGTAATGCCTTTGGCGCAGCCATTTTGCGCATGACACGATACGCTGGTTTTTTTGCCGTTCCAGCAATTCGCGTTTATAGACTTCATCGCCTTGCCATGTCGCGATAGGATCGGCACGGCAGATCTCGGTAAACAGCACCTTGATATCGCGCTGCTGTATGTACGGGTCGTTATCGAAATCCGAAACGAACGCCGTATAGGGCAGGCCGGATAATTCCTTGATATGCCGAAATCCCATCTGGAAAACATATTCAGCACCGTGGTGCAGCAGAAAGGACAGCTGCGCATCGCCGTCTTCCGGAATATTCGCCTGACTGATGCCCAGCGAGATACATCCCACTGTCAGGTGAAACGCATCGAGCAAACCATCCGCGGTCCGTTCATTGGTGAATTTTTTGGCAACAAGCACAGTGATGCCGCTTAGCTCATCGAGCAGAGTCTGCGCCGCCGCCTGGTTATCCGCACGTTTTGCCAGCGCTTCGAGCGCTTGCACCAAATGGGGAGGACGCGCGGTGATATGGGCGAGTTGCATGGCTGAATGTTCGGTAACGTGCTGCTGGTTGCGATTGCGCATCACGCAAAAATATCCTCACCCAGGCTGGGGCGAGCACCTTTTTTGGGCGCGCGGGCCGATTTGCCCGGCACTTGCTTGCGCAGGCGCAACATTAAATCATGGGTGGTTCGGGCGATCGCAAACTCATGATGAGGTTCGTCGTCATCGCCCTCTTCAGAGCGTGCACGCAATTGGTTCTCGCCGGGCACCCAGTCGGGGAACATCTCGAACAACACCCGATCCCAGGCATCCGCATCGCTGCGCGCAATCTCCATCGCGAGCGGAATCACATCGTGATCGGAAGTGGTCTGGCCGCTGCTGAGCGCACCGCGGGAATGGATGTCATCAGCGAGCTCGATGATCTCCCCGGTAGCGGTGGAGAACAGCACGGCAAATGCCGTCGTCCCCCAATCGGTCGATAACGCCTCATGGACCAGCCTGGTACGCCGCTCCGCATCATCGGTCGAGAAGATGATCCCATGGATATGCGCGAACAGGGATCCGGTCAACACCTCCGGCTCATCCTCGATCATATCCTCGCTCCAGGTCGCGGCGAAAAAGGCCAGACTATCGGCCCATGCCTTGGGCGAGATCAGCAGCGTAGCCAACGACAATTTCCCGCCATCAAAAGCAGACAGATGCATCGCTGCCACCTGCGGCTCCAAAGTATCCAGCACCGCCACCACGGCCAGATCGCCGAATTGTTCCGCAGTGTCATTGATCGCCTCCTCCGCATGAGCGGAAGAGCCGGCCAAAACCAGCTCGGTCACCTGCCGGCTGATCGCCGGAAAATTAGTGTTGCTCGCCATTCCCGTCCTCGCGTGTATCGAACAGATCCATGAAGTCCTGTCCGGGTGCGACATGATCCTCGTCCTCTACCTCTTTGCCGCCCTCTTCTTCTTGCAGGGCTTCGAGCGAATTGTCCTCGGCAGCCCAGCGCTTGGTGTTCTTGAACAAGAATGCCGTGATGATCGCCTTGCGCGCCAGTTCCGGGTTGTTGACGGCAACGGCAGCCAAAGCCTTGCCCGCCTCGGCATCCGCACACGACACCATCGTGATCACCTTCGCGGCATCGCCCATATCATATTGCTTGCATTGCGCCAGCAGCCCGGCCGGATCATCAAAGCGCAGGTGGTCTGCCAGCGCGAAGCTCAACAGATTCACATCGTCGATCTCCGTGCCCTTCGCGTATTCTCCTATCAACGATGCAATGACTCTGGAATAATTCTTCCTGTCAGGCGGCTCGCCCAGGGTATCTTCGATCTGGACGCCAAGTTCACGCGACTGATAGGCAAATTCGTGGTGGATGTTTTTATTCATTGGTTTTATTCATGGGGTTTGGTATTTAAAGTGATGAATGGCCATCGTGCGGCACAACAACGCCGCAACGATCGAAAAGTGAATGCCACAAAGCGCGCGCCTCATTATCCGGATCGGTGATGATGCGATTGTTCAGGCTCTGGTTATATTCGGCCCTTTTTTTTGGGTCGGAAAGCAACTCATACGCTGTCTTGATCGCATTGAATCGGATCTCGGCACCGGGATGCGTACTCCTGTCCGGATGATGGCGCATCGCAAGCGAGCGATACGCCTTCTTGATCTCCTCGGTCGTCGCGGTCGGCGAAACTCCGAGGATGTTGTATAGGTTTTCCAACTCATGCCTCCTGTGAGGCGGCGATTCTACACATTAGCCAGAACGGGGTATGGAAAGTTGCTGCAATTGCCTGATTCGGCTGGTGGAAGATGCCGGATTCGAACACGACTGACCCGCCGTGAGTGGGCATCCAAGGCCGATAAATCCTGCTCCACAGAACTAAAGCACAGAACTAAAGGGGTTAGCTCAGCTTCGCATTACGTTTTCGCATTTTGCTTCGCCAGTACTTCCATCGCCTCTTCTGCTATTTCCCGCACTTCTTCGTGAGCATCGTTGAGGCAGATTTCAACGTAAGTGCGTGCGGCTGCGCTGCCAGTCAGGCCGAGCAGATGGCATGCATCGGCGCGCACGCGATGGTCTGCATGGCGGGTGAGATCGGCCAGTTGCGGCAGCAGTTTTCGTAGCTCTGGTGTGTTGGCATGGGCTTCCAGCAGCGCGCTGACACCCAGGCGTACTTCGATATTGGCCCCGGGATTGGCGATGATGGCGAGCAGTGGCTTGAGGCGATGCGTATCTGCGGCGATAAATGCCACAACCTGCTTGTAGCCGCCTTGCTTTAACAAATGTTCAACATAGTGCGCTGTACCTTCTTCGCCGCTCGCCCACTCGGCCCATCGTCGCAGCTCGGCTGGACTTTGTGCGCCGGTGAGGGTAAACGGGCCCAGGCGCAGCCAGGGGGCTGCGCGCACGCCATAT
>JADGRM010000120.1 GCA_017880945.1 Gallionella sp.
TAGCCGGAATATTCGGGTCGCTTGCCGAATAAGATCGCGGCGAGTGCGTCCAGTAGTGGCGATGAGTCTTGCGGTAACGTTCCACCTGCAAACCCTGTGCGTCCATCTCGACCAGGATCGCGCCGTCCTCGTCCGAGCGCAGCAGTTCCGCGCCGCTGTGTGCGTAGCGTTGCACGACTTCCTGTTTCGGATGGCCGAAGCGGTTGAGATAGCCCACCGTGAACACGGCATACTTTGGGTGTACCGCAGAAATGAATGCATCGGTGGATGAGGTCTTGCTGCCGTGGTGCGACACGACCAGCAAGTTGGCGGGCAACTTGTCGGCATGTTCCTTGAGTAGTCGCTGTTCAGATTCCTTTTCGATATCCGCAGCCAGCAAAACATGCTCATTGCCGATGCTGATGCGCAACACACAGCCCCGGTTATTTTTGCTGATCGTCTCTTTGCCGTAGCTGGCAGCATCGGGATGCAGCATCTCGAATTGCACACCGTCCCATTGCCATGATTGCCCGTCGATACAGCGCTGTTTATCGGCTGTTTGTTGCAATATAACCGGCGACTTAGCCAGCGTTGTTTGCTGGCTTTGTCGAATGGCTAGTTGTTCTATCAGCGCATGCCCGTCGGGCAGCGAAGACGATACCCAGGCTATGGGCATAGCTTGTATCACCGAAGCCGCGCCGCCGGTGTGATCGGTGTCGTCGTGCGTGAGGATCAGGCCGTCCAGTTTGGCTACGCCCATCGCGCGTAGCGATGGGATCAGGATACGATTGCCGCTGTCTGCGCCATCGCTGAAATCCGGTCCGGTATCGTAGAGCAGTGCGTGATGTTGGGTTTGAACTGAAACGGCCAAGCCCTGGCCGACGTCGAAAATGGTCATACGAACTGCGTCTTGCACGGGCGGTTCCGGCGTATTCAGGAACATCGGCAACAATAATAAAACCCCCAGCCAGCGTGCCGGGAAACCGCGTGGCAACAGGATCACCAATACACCCAACATGCCTGCAACTATGCTCCATGCGGGCGGCGCGTGTTGTGTCCATACCGCTTGCGGCAGTTTGTTCAGCCATTCCAGCAAGGCCATCGTCCAGCCCATCACGCTGTGTGCCAACCACAGCGGAGCGTCCCAAGGCAGCACCGCGCCGAGCAGGGCGAGCGGCACGACGGCCAGGCTTACCAGCGGGATAGCGAAGGCGTTGGCGATCGGCGACACCAGAGAGACTTGCTGGAACAGTGCAAGCAGCAACGGGATCAGGCCGATGGTCATCGCCCACTGCACGTCGGCGTATGCCATCAGCACCTGCAAGGGGTACGCCGAAGGGTGCACGACGGCTTCGCCGTCACCCTCTCGCTGGAAATGGCTGCGGTCGATGCGATATGCCGTGATATACAGGATGATCGCCACCGCGCCGAACGACAGCCAGAAGCCGGGCGACAGCACTGCCCACGGGTCCGGTATCAGCACGCCGAGCAGCGCGAAGCTGAGTATTTGTCCGAGCGAGAAATTGCGGTTCAGCCAAAGGGCGAGTGCGACCGCGCCGACCATGTACACGGTGCGTTGCGCCGGCACCGCGAAACCGGACAGCAGCGCGTAAGCCAGTGCGATCAGGAGTGCGACCAGCGCGGCGGCCTTGCGCGCGGGTAACAACAAAGTAAGCCGCACGCTGCGCCGCCACAGCCAGTAGGTGATGGCGAATCCCAGGCTGGCGAGCATCGTGATGTGCAGGCCGGAGATGCTCATCAGGTGATTCACGCCGGTGCGCGTGAACACCTGCCATTGTGTTGCCGGGATGCTGCTCTGATCGCCGATGACCAGCGCGCTCAGCACGCCTGCATAGGATGCGTTGCCCAGCGTGGCGTTGAACTTGTCGCGAACTGCTTCACGCCAGGTCTCGATACGGTAATTGAAACCATCGGCCCGTGCAGACAGGAGCTTGTTATCCGCTTTGTTGTTCACATATCCCACTGCGCGCACATTGTTCTCCAGCGCCCACACTTCAAAATCGAAGCCGTGCGGGTTGCTGCTGCCGTGCGGCTGCTTGAGGCGCAACGTGAGTTGCCAGCGTTCCCCGGCATGCAGCGCAAGCGGTGCAGTCTGCTTGTCATCATAGTTGCTGAGATAAATGTGCCTGGGCACACTGGCTTGTGGTACGAAAAACTTTTGTCCGGGCACCCGTGTGAGTGTCTTTTCGGCATCGAAACTGAAACGCTGGCCGTGTTCGTGATTGCGCGGCAACTCGGCGACCACGCCGATCACCTCGATGTCGCGCCGCTGCCATTCATCCGGCAGCGTAATGGCGAGGCGTTGTTGGGCTTGCCATGCGGCATGATAGAAACCCAGTCCGCAGGCGAAGGACGCGATCAACAATGCGCGAGCAACGCGCAGGATCAGCGGCTTGGCCGGGATCAGCAGCACAAGCGGAAAGGCAAGCAGCAACCATGCCCAGCCAAAGTCGGGTAGTGCGGCCTGCTGTTGCAGCAGCCACACGCCGAGGGTGAAGCAGGCGGTGAAGAGAACCATGTGTATAGATTAGCGCATAGGGATAGAATTGGGGTATGCGAAATTTCTTCCACAAGTTTTTGCCGTCTCTCGAAACGGTGAAAAGCCAACGCTGGCTCAAGCCGTTCGGTAACTGGTTGCACCATCCCAATCTATGGCATTTGCATCGCCGCTCGGTCGCGGGTGGCGTGGCGATCGGATTGTTCTGTGGCTTGATACCGGGACCGTTGCAGATGATAGGCGCCGCACTGCTGGCCGTGTCGTTCCGCGCCAATCTTCCCGTGGCGCTGGTCACCACGCTGTATACCAACCCGTTCACTATCGTGCCGCTGTATATGGTTGCCTATAAGCTTGGTGCATGGGTCAGCGGTGCGCACAGTGGCGTGGCGGTGATGCAACCGCCATTTCCGGAATTGCATTGGAATAGCTTGATGTACGAAATGTGGGATTGGCTGGTGATGCTCGGCAAACCTGTTTTGATCGGGTTGCCATTGCTCGGGGTGAGCCTGGCTATCATCGGATATTTTGCGGTGCGCGTGGCGTGGCGCGCGACTGTTGTGCTCAGGTGGCGCGCGAGAAAGCGGCGCAGGACAGTTTGATTTTAAAATGGCTGGTATATGCCAAAAACGGACGCTCGCGTTCCTGAAAGCCGCGGTTGATTTCAATGAGGCGCTTACTGACAAATACCAGCCGATTGCAGTCGGATGCAAAAATACAATAAAAACCTCCCCTGGCGATATGTGAGCACTTGGGCAGAAATAACTTTCTACAGTCAGGGTTGTTATGATTAGTCGGACCAAAGGTATGTTTACGAGTCAAAACATCTTTTCTTGACAAGCAGTAAGATCAGTGTATTATTAATTACTGTTACAGTAGACTTCTGTATTCCTCCCTTGGCTTGCTTCCCCCAGCAAGCCTTTTTTTTACCCAGGGAAACGCGTTATCCAGGGAAACGCAGATTTATCGAGAACCAAAAATACTCGTCCTGTAGACGAGTAATACATGACTGCCTTTGCTTGTCGGAGTAACTGCTCATGGCTCATGCAGGTAAACTTGCCGACATTGCGGATACACTAAAACGTTATCCGAACTACCTATACACAGTTGAGGGACGATAGGATGCAATCTGGCCCACGCGAAATTTTAACTCCTTTCAGGTCAATTCCTTTGGAAGTACCGGAGGGGATGAAGCACAATGAGTTTTTCAATAGCACCGAGAATCTTAACGATCTGGTGAACAATAATGGTTTGCTGATGAACTCGGAAAATCTGTTGTTGTATCGCAAGGCATTGGGACACAGCACCGAGTTCGATTGTTCGATCATTTACAACACTTCCAAGACTATTCTCAACCCGCTGGGGAGACCGGTGCGGCGTACGCAAGTTGCAGACAATGTAAAGCAAGTGTGGAACAGGATGAACCAGATCATCATGGCTTATATGCTGGAGCAGTATCCTGATCCGGATGAGGCGTTGGTACTTGCGGGTGAAGCAAGTCTGGATGCTACTTGGCCGCTGACTTCTCCCGGTGTGCCCAGCATCCGTATGTTGCATAACCACTTTATTGTTTTCCCCAAGGCAGATCTGCGAAATTCCAAGCTAGCCGATCCCAACAACCCGAACCTTACTGATGGCGGGCAGCACAGCCTGTTTCAGGCATACATGCGAGATGTCTATCGCGAGTTTTTCGGCAAGGCACTGAATCTGGAAATTCTCAAGCCTGCGAGTGAGGCCGATGCCCGCATCGGACTTACCGGCTATCCGCAGGGATTACCCAGCTGGGAGATACAGGGAGGGGTGGAGGCTCTCAAAAATGTGCATTTCTGGAAAGAATACGATGAGGTGCTGAAAGGCTTCATCGATTTCTACCGCACTTTTTTCTCGCAGGTCTCTACGCACAACGCGCCTATGCTGCATGACATCTATTTCCCGGAAGAGGTGGAAAGCGTGTTGCTGTTTAACAATGATTTTATGAAAACAGCGAAGAAAGTGCGCGACCACTGTATTGTGGATGCCAAGTATGCCAATGCCATACGCTGGCAACCTGCATTCAAGCAGCTCATCTACCGCAACGATGCGGGCAAGCTGATCGTTACCATAAGCCAGAATTCCATCGGCAATGCGATCACCGAACTGCTCGGTGTCGTGGTGAACCGCACCCCGGATGCCGAGTTATATGCCAGGCATGAACCCGCGCTGATCAGGCGTTTGCTTGAGGTGCGTCGCCGTCTGATCGAAGCCGATCTCGGCGACGGGATAGCCACTGCCTACTGGCCGAAGGAATAAAACGGGACATTTTTTTTGCGTCGCCGGTTATATTTCAGAAGCAGAAAAACAATTTTAACCCGCTCCCATAATTCTAATTTCCCAACTGGGTCGTGTGTGAATCAACCTGCCAAGCCCCGTCACGATAGATCACCTCGTTGTCCAGGGTGACAGATTTTGTAATGGCAAATACATCGACATGATGTTTTGCCGTAGTCTTCTTGATGTTTGGTTTGTTGTAGCTTCCGTGTTTGGCGCCCAGCGATAGATGCACACCGCACATGCGTTCAAACGTGCCGATATCGCTGACTATTCTGTCCTGTGTGAATGCCTTGTTCAGCCCTAAGCCCAGTTCGCGCAGCCAGATTTCGCCTTCGTCTGCGCGAATATTGGCGAGCACTCGGTCGAACTCGGGCGTGGAATCGATGACTTCGGTGACGCGTCCTTTGCTGACAACCAGAGTGATAGGGTGGCCGGGTTTGTTGACCGTAAATGCAGTGTCGCCAAAAATGGAAATGCGCACACGGCCATTCACCGCCTCGAGATCTTTTGATTCCGTGAACACTTCGCCGATAGGGAATTGGCCACCGATATTGTGCATATTGTCGTAATCGCCAACATTGAGCTTGGCGGATTCGAGTCCCGATGCGAACACCAATTGTTCACCGTCGCTGTCGATGACACACTCTTGCGCGCCATCGATGCGCACTTTCAAGGCGTTGCCCACCCCGCGAAAATAGGCCGGGTCATAAGCCAGCGAGTCGATATAGATCAGCGCCTCCGCACCCGGCATGCGCGATAAATGCGGATGTTCGATCACCTTGAGAAAGCGTTTGAAAAGTTCGACTCGTATGCGGAACGCGTCCAGACGAAAGCTGGTGGATTGAATCAACACCACCAGGTCGGCGGGCGCGAGTCTCTCAAACTCGGCGCGCACAGTCTCCGGCGCAATGCTATCAAAGTCGATGAATGTCGCGTCGGGGAGGCAGCGCCGGTAGGCCTCGGTGAGCGCAATCGCGAGATCGCATTGCGCATCCCAGACCACGATTGCGGATCGCGCGGGAAGGTGTTCGATGGCCAGCGTCAGAATGTCGCGCAGATTTCTTTCGGCAATATCGATTGCTGCATCGGGGATGGTGGCGCAAATGGAGTGGTGAGTCATGGTTATAGCAATACGATTGGAAATGAACGACACAGGATCAATTGCCGCCGACACGAAACCATCCGGTAATGCTGCTTCGTGTGTTGTGTTCGACGAAAGACTGCGTTGCATAAGCTCTGCCGGCTATTTCCGAGTTACACAAAACCTGGTTTCACCTAATGAACAATAGCTGAATATTCCAGTGCATCGTCCATCGCAGCCGTGAATTCATTGATCTTGATCGGCTTGGTCAGATAGCGGAAGAATCCCGCCTCCAGTCCCTTCTCGATATCGCGCAGCATCGCATTGGCACTGAGGGCAACGACGGGGATGTGCCTGGTTGCCGGGTCTTCGCGCAGGATATTCAGGGCTTCGATCCCGCTGATACCGGGCAGATTGATATCCATCAGGATCACATCCGGGAGATGGGCGCGCGCCAGCGCGATGCCGAGATTGCCATCGCGCGCGCTGATCATGCGCACATGCGGGTGGTCCGCGAATATTTGCTCGACCAGCATCAGGTTGGCCAGATTGTCCTCCACATAGAGCAGGGTGCGCCGCGCCGCGCTTCCCGGAGCTAGCGGCGCAAATTCCGTGGGCATGGTATGTCCAGCGGCAAGTTGCGGCGCAACGGCCAGGACCAGTTCGATCCAGAATTCGCTGCCCACCCCGACGGTGCTTTCCACGCCGATCGTGCCGCCCATCAGTTCGACCAGTTGCTTGGCTACCACCAGGCCGATACCCGTCCCTTCCTCGGTGCCGTTCTCTTGCCCGAGACGATTGAACGGCTGAAACAGCTGCACCAGTTTTTCCGGGGGCAATCCCGCACCGCTGTCCTTGATGCTGATGCGTATGCGTTCCGGGGCGATCGCTGTGCAGTTCACCTCGACCGTTCCCTGCTTGATGTTGTATTTGATCGCATTGGTCAGCAGGTTGATCAGAACCTGCTTGACCCGGGTCCGGTCGGCATTGGCATACCAGGTCTTGTCGAAGGGCAGAAAGTTGATA
>JADGRM010000007.1 GCA_017880945.1 Gallionella sp.
AAATTATATCTGGATGCATAATAACCATGGAATCTAATCAGTATCACACATCGGATTGCCAACGTCTGCTTTCTGGAATCTCGAATGACTGCTTAGTGTAGAAAGTGACTGTTCGAAAAACTTGAAAGCGGACCTTCCCGCAGGCTGAACCGACCGCCTTTTCAGAAAATCGCCAACGTCTGGTAAGGCCGATTATGTAGACTGCTCGATTATGGAGAATAGCAACGATGAATTATCTCGGAAGCCAAGCACCAAGCGACTTCTCCGAAGAAATTGATTGTGCGAAGTCGACATAATTTCTGTAGCTAGGCAACTGCCTGTAAAAGCAAAATCGGCCGTATATTTCCTGTCAGACCGCACAGGGGCTGGTAGTGCCGCGATGACGATCATGTGAATGTCACCTCGTCAACAACTCCCTACCCTTGGTGGATTGCGGATTATGTAGACCTTTGCATTAACGTCTTCCGCACCAGCTAAGGTCTTAGGGTGGGCGCAGAGCATCAAGTCCACATAATCAAGCAGTCTACATAATCGGCCTTATGTAGCGCTCCACATAAGGCCGAAATGCCGCCCCTCGAATTACGCTAACAGGCGTTTAAGGTGAAGGCCATATATTTTGGAGGCCGCTGAGCGGTTTCCACTTTTTTCTGACCTGCCCTCGTAGCCCTGCCATCGATCAGTAGCAAAGCCCTTGGGTTGCGAACTTACGAGTTTCCGCACCAAAATCCTGACTATCGATAACACTGATTATCACTAGTTAGTTTTAATCCACTGTAGTTAGCTTTAGCGCACCATAAATTGAACTTGGGAGTAATCCGCAAAGCGGCTTGGGTCGGGATACATAATGCGGATTCCATTTTTTCGGTCTATAGGATAAATCGTGGGGATCGGGAGACCGTTCCATGGGCGGAAATGATATTATCTATGTATCCTCTGTGTATCCTTTTTTGTGGATCGTTGGGAAGTTTTTCCTTATTTTTCAATGACGGGGATTTTAAAGTCCACCATCCCATTGAAGCCCAATAACGACGGGGTTTAGAACGTTGTACTTATTGAGTTTTTGGGCGAAGAGTTGATTAAATAATGAGCGTTTTTTGCTCGAAAAACCGCGGATAATTCAGGACTGTTAATCCGCAGGTCCCTGGTTCGAGTCCAGGTCGGGGAGCCAGATAAAATAAGGGTTAGCATAACTTGCTAACCTTTTTTTCATTGTGAACGTGACCATAAAAAAGTAACGACGAAACCACTCCCCCTGCCTTCACTTTCTGCCCCGCTTCGTTTCGAAATATTGTAACTGCCAGTTCGTTACCTGCCGATCTCTTTTAACGGTTTACCATGCTACGCGGCGTCCAACCTGACAAGCCCCGGGTTCATCGCACTTTTGCCTGCCTGCCGACTTCATAAGAACAAAGTGTAACTCAAACGAAAAAAAACGAGAATCATCTGTTCCATCTTTTTCAAAGCCCGGCGTGCTTCCCCGATTAAATTATTCCCTTCAGATCAAAACCATGAAAACGGGGTCGATTCCGGTCATAAAACGAAAACGGCATCCGATCGTTCAATCGGATGCCGCAAACATGGAGCAGTCAGGCAGTTACGGTACGACTGAATCAATTACGATATTCAATCCTTTGACGCCCGGTTTGACGGTTCCCGTCAAGCCTTGCAGGTCGCCCGGTTGCGCCATCGGCGTACCCGACTTTGACACTCGTGCCACCACCACGACTTGTTCGAAACCGGACAGTTTCAATTGCGGCTGCATCGCCATGCTGTCGTCGAGCGAGAATTTAAACGGCAAGTCTTTCACCTGTTTGCGCAACACGGCCAGCGGCATCTTCGGGCCTTGTGCGGCACGCGCAAGGATGAACACAATATCGGTCGGTGCAACTTTGCCAACCAAAGCCGGACTCAGAGAGACTTTACCGGTAATGGCCGCAGCCGAGTTTGTCGCTGCTTTTTCAGGGACTTTGCCTGTCGACAGTTTTGCTAGCTTTTCCTTGCCGCCGGGCTGCGCGGCAAGAAGTTCGCGCGCCCGCTTGATGCCGCCAAGGTACATCTGTGCATCCTGTGAACTCGGTTGTGCTTGGTCAACCAGTTGCTGCCAGGAAGTGATTGCCGCAACATAGTCGCCACGCTCCATGGCTGCCGAGCCGGACAATGCGAGCGCAGTAGGATTGTTGGCATCGATTTCCAACGCTTTTCCCAGCAGTTTGGTAACTTCATCATTTTGCAGGGTTTGGCCATGTGCCATCGCATAGACATCGGCATAATTTGCCCAGAGTTGGGCCTCATCCGGCACCAGAACGACGAGGTGCTCATATGCCCTGACCGCATCATCGTAACGCTTCAATTCAGTATAAGACTGGGCCAGTGTCCACCAGTCATTCGGGTTCTTGGGAAGCCGCTTCACTTTCTTTTCCAGCATTTGCAGCCCTTCTTCCGAATGGATGATGCCATTGGCGTCAGCCACAATCATTTCCTGTGGCGTCAGGGCATCGGTATTACCCAACGTCAGATAGAGCAGCACACTGAATAACGGAAGCAATACTGCCAATACGATCGCCAGCACTTTAGCCGGATTGCGCGGCGGCCTTGCGGGCTGTTCGGTGATTTTGACTTCTTCCATCAGGCGTGATTGCAATTCGCTCTTGCCTTGTTCGTAAGCGTCTTGAGTCAATAAGCCGTTGTGCAAATCGACTTCGAGTTCAGTCGCCTGGTCGCGCAAAATTCCCAGATTTGCAGCATCACTCAACACCTCGTTATTGGATTGAGCCTTACGCCACAACGGCAAAGCAATAAAAAGTACCGCAACAAGCAGCATTGCTGCGCAGAGCGTCCAGAATAAAATCATGTTTGCGAGTCTTTCGGTGGATTTAACAATGCTTCGGCACGACGCGCTTCTTCGGCGGACAGCTGATTTTCAGGGGGTGCATTTTTACGTTTGCGCAGTTGATATACCAAACTGGCCAGTCCGATCAGCAGCAAGGCAAACGGGCCATACCAGAGCAGTATCGTGTAACTTTTCATCGGCGGGTCGAACAGCACGAAATCACCATATTTTGAAACCAGAAAATCAATAATTTCCTGATCGCTCATGCCCTGCTTCATTTTTTCGCGCACTTCCTGGCGCAGATCCTTGGCAAGATCTGCGTGCGAACTGGCCAGCGACTCATTCTGGCAAACCAGGCAACGCAGATTTTCCGCCAGACCGATCATGCGTTTTTCCAACACCGGATCTTCGGCCAGATCTTTCGCTTCGCCGGCATAAGAAAATGCCGGCAACAAACAAATCAGCAATATCAATAAATATTTCATTTCGCTTGCAACTCCGCAATCAAGGGAAGAATTTTATTCTGCAGGTTTTCGTGGGTGATCGCGCCGATCTGTTTGTAGCGGATCACACCCTGTTTGTCGATGACATAGGTTTCAGGAACGCCATACACGCCGTAATCGATCCCGACACGGCCGTCGGCATCCGTGGAGATCAGGGTGTAAGGGTCGCCACCGTTGCGCAACCACGCTTCGCCATCTGCGTTCTTGTCCTTGTAATCCAGGCCATAGATGGGAACGATGTTCTTGCGTGCCAGCGCCATCAGAACCGGGTGCTCTTCCCTGCATGAAACACACCAGGATGCCCAGACGTTGAGCATCCAGACTTGCCCCTTCATGTCCTGCGACGAGAATCGCTTGGCAGGATCGTGCAACTGGGGCAGAGTGAAAGCCGGTGCAGGCTTGTTTATCAGCGGCGAGGGTACTTCACGCGGATTCAGTCCCAGTCCGATATACAGAAAAACCGCCAATACCACGAAAACCACAAACGGCCAGAAACGCATCATGATGCTTTGCCCCCAGCCGCCATAACACCGCCCGCCGGCAAACTGCCTTCACTTATCAGGTTCGCTTTTCTGCTGTGGACACGATAGCGGCGATCACTTATGGCCAGCGCACCACCCAAGGCCATCAACAGACAGCCCCCCCAGATCCAGACCACGAACGGCTTGTAATATACGCGCACCGCCCAAGCTCCATCCGATCCGGCAATCGGTTCGCCCATCGAGACGTACAAATCGCGGAACAGGTTCTTGTCGATCGCAGCTTTTGTCATCGGCATCCCTGACGCGTTGTAAACGCGTTTCTGCGGCAACAACTCGTTAATCAGCTTGCCATCCTTGGTAACCGTGAAGTGTGCTTCCGTCGCCATATAATTCGGACCTTCGGTGCTGCGCACGCCGTCAAAACGGAACATGTAGCCTCCCGAATCGACTGTGTCGCCCACGTTCATGCGCACGTCACGCTCGGTTTCATAGCCCTTCACCACGGTCACCCCGATGATGAACACTGCCACGCCGAGATGCGCCAATTGCATACCGTAATAGCTCAAACTTTGATTGCGCACGCGTTGTATGAAGGATCCCTGCCCGCTCCAGCGTTGCTGCAAGCTCACCACCAGCGAGGCAATGATCCAGAACGACAGCAACAACCCGAGCGAAATCATCGGTGTCCAATGGTGAAAAATAAAGGGCAACAACACAGCCAGGGCAAGTGCTGAAACAAATCCCCAACGCAAGCGCTTGACCAATTCAGGTACGCTGGATTGTTTCCAGCGCGCCAATGCCCCCAACCCCATCATCAATACTGCCAGCGCCATCAATGGAACGAACACCGCATCGAAATAGGGCGGCCCTACCGAGAGTTTGCCCATACCCAATGCATCCATGAACAGCGGATACAAAGTGCCAATGAACACTGCGGCGGCGGCAACCGACAGCAGCACATTATTCGACAACAGCATCGATTCACGCGAGACCATATCGAACTTGCCGCCCAGCCCGATCTTGGGCGCGCGCCAGGCAAACAACAGCAACGACGAACCGATCACGGTCGCCAGGAAAGCCAGAATGAACACACCGCGCTTGGGATCGGTCGCAAACGAGTGCACCGAAGACAGCACGCCGGAACGCACCAGGAATGTTCCGAGCAGACTGAGGGAAAATGCAGCGATCGCCAGCAACACCGTCCAGCTCTTGAATGCGCCGCGCTTTTCCGTGACGGCCAGCGAATGGATCAGCGCCGTGCCCACCAGCCAGGGCATGAAGGAGGCGTTCTCCACCGGATCCCAGAACCACCAGCCGCCCCAGCCGAGTTCATAGTAAGCCCACCAGCTGCCCAGCATGACTCCCGTGGTCAGGAACGTCCAAGCCACGGTAGTCCAGGGACGCGACCAGCGCGCCCAGGTGGCATCCAGTTTCCCGCCCAGCAGCGCGGCAATGGCAAACGCAAACGCCACCGAGAATCCCACATAGCCCATGTAAAGCATCGGCGGATGGATTACCAAACCCGGGTCTTGTAACAAGGGTGTCAGCTCTTGTCCTTCGGCCGCAGCAGGCAACAAACGATCGAACGGATTCGAGGTCATCAGCATGAATAACAGGAAGCCTACAGAGATCAGACCCATCACACCCAGAACGCGCGCAACCATTTCTTCCGGCAGGTGTTTGCTGAACGTGGCGACTGCAGCAGTCCAGACTGACAATATGGTTGCCCATAACAGCAGCGAACCTTCGTGCCCGCCCCATATTGCGGCAAAGCGGTAATGCATGGGTAATTGCGAGTTGGAGTGTTCCGCGACATACAGCACAGAAAAATCATTGTGGAGAAAGGCATTGGCCAGGATTGCAAATGCCAACGCGATAAATATGAATTGTCCAAACGCCAACGGGCGCGCAAGGTTCATCAATACCGAGTTGTTTCGGGCAGCACCGAGTATTGGCAACACGCCCAGGGATATCGCCAAGAAAAGTGCGATGATTAAAGAAAAATGACCAAGTTCTGGAATCATATCAAACCCCTCAGGTAATTATTTAGCAACAGGAACAACTACAGGCGCGTTGGATGGTATGGCGGCTGCATCAGCAGTATTCGCTGCTTTAGCTTTTTTCAATGCATCGGCCGCTTCAGGTGGCATGTAATTTTCATCATGCTTGGCGAGCACCTCTTCAGCGCGCATCACACCATTTTCCACCGTGCCCTGCGCGACCACGCCTTTGCCTTCCTTGAACAAATCCGGAAGAATGCCTTTATATACGACCGGAATACTTTTGTGCGTGTCGGTAATCACGAAATTTACCGTCAAGCCGTCCTTTTCGCGCTTAACACTACCCTCTTCGACCAAACCGCCGATACGGAAGCTGCGACCCTTTGGAACCTCGTTATTGAACACTTGGGTCGGCGTGAAATATAGGTTGACGTTACCCCTCAATGCATACAATACCAAGCCGACTGCCAAGGCCACTCCGACTAAGGCGACTGCGATGAACACAAATCTTTTCTGGCGCGGTTTCATTTATTCCTCTTCTCCTGCATCATGCATCATGCGAACCTGCTGCAAAGTAATTTTCCTTCTATGCACAACCATCGCAATCTCAATCGCAAAAATAAGCAATGCAACGGCATATGAACCAAACCAAACATAGGTAAGCGGGTTCTCTCTCATCCAGACATCCAAACTGATCATTGTTTCACCTCCGGCAATTCAGCAATCCAAACGGTATTTCGTTCGCGCTCGAGAATGATGCTGCGCACCCGCGCCAAAGCGACCGCGATCGCATACAGCCAACAGGCTGCCAGCATGGTGAACATGGCCTGCTGCATCGCGATGTGCATGCTGGTGCCGCTGAATTTGATAGTCGCGCCCTGATGTAACGTATTCCACCACTTCACCGAAAAATAAATGATCGGTACGTTCACCGAACCGACGATGGCTAACAATGCCGCAGCACGGTCGGCACGGCGCGGTTCGTCGATCGAGGCGTGCAACGCGATGAACCCCAAATACAGGAACAGCAGGATGAGTTCGGAAGTCATGCGCGCATCCCACATCCACCATGTGCCCCACATCGGCTTGCCCCACAGCGCACCGGTCCACAATGAAACCACGGTGAACAGTGCGCCGGTCGGCGCGATCGCACTGGCCATCATGGCCGACAATCGGGTATTGAAAATCAATCCCAGCGCCGCATAGCCTGCCATGACCATATACAGGAACATGGACATCATGGAGGCCGGCACATGGATGAAAATGATGCGGTAAAACTCACCTTGCTGGGCATCCATCGGCGCGATGAAAAACCCGATATACAAGCCAACAGCAAACAGAATCGCGGCGGAAAATGCGAACCACGGAATCATCTTTCCGGCCAGGCCGTAAAAGGTGGTGGGGGCGGAATATTTGAACCAGTTAATTGCCAAATCATCACTCCATCGAAATACGCAACGCCTGTGCTGTCACCCACGGCGTGAACACAAAGGACAGCACCAACAAAGCGCCCAACAAAGACAGATGGGACACCACGCTTAATCCACTCGATATTGCTTCGACCGCGCCCGTGCCAAAAATCAGTACCGGTATGCACAGCGGCAACACCAGCAACGACAGTAATACACCGCCACCGCGCAGTCCCAGCGTCAACGCCGCTCCGATCGCACCAATCATGCTGAGTATCGGCGTTCCCAACAACAGGCCAACGATCAACACGCCGAGTGCCTGCACTGACATGTCGAACTGCAAGCCCAGTACCGGCGCCATCAGCACCAGCGGTAAACCGGACACCATCCAGTGCGCCGCCATCTTGCCCAGCACCAGCATGGACAACGACTGCGGTGCCAACATCATCTGTTCCAGCGTACCATCCAGATAGTCGGCTGAGAACAATCTCCCCAGCGACAACATCGAAGCCAGCAACGCCGCCACCCACAACACGCCTGGAGCCATTTTGCGTAACATGGACAGTTCCGGGCCGACGCCCAACGGAAACAAGCTGACCACCATCACGAAAAAAACCAGCGTGGTGAGCACGTCAGCGCGGCGACGCATCGCCAACACCAGATCACGCCGTATAACCAGCACCAGCAAGTCAAGCATCGAGGATTTTTTCATGAGCCAAATACCTTCATGAAAGGGTCAAACTGCGCATTTCTATCCCCGCCACTTGCAGAGGTTGATGCGTGGTAAAAATCACCATTCCCTGCTGTGCCAAATGTTCTGAAATCAACTCCTGAACCAATGCCACTGCTCCGACATCAAGCGCAGTCAAAGGTTCGTCGAGTATCCACAATTTTGCATCGCTGACCAACAAGCGCGCCAGCGCCACGCGCCGACGCTGGCCTTGGGAAAGTACTTTGGTTGGCAGCATCTCGCGGCCGCGCAAGCCCATGCGCCGCAAAGCGGAAATCGCTTCCTGCTCCTCGAGGACAACCCCCGAGAGACCCGCCGAAATGCGCAAGTTCTCCAGCGCACTCAACTCATCCTTAATGGCATTCAAATGTCCGAGATACAGCATCTCGGCGTAGTAATCCTCATCCAGATCACGAATACTCTCACCGCGCCAGACGATATCGCCCTCATCCGGCATTATGAAGCCGCACAAGGTACGCAACAAGCTGGTTTTTCCGCTGCCATTCGCGCCTTGTACTTGCATGATCTGCCCAAGGTTCAGCGAGAAATTCAATCCGCAAAACAAACGATGATCGCCGCGACTACAAGCAAGATTGCTGACTTCCAGCATTAAGGGGAACCTTAAATTTAATAATCAAAAGATTATATACGATTGCGTCAGATGGTGACAACGCAAAATGCCGGAACCGGGCTGCCAAGACCCTCTGTTCATAAGTGGCAATCCTCAGTGAACGCAAACAAAGTGGCAGACTGCCTGATTGCATTAGAATTCTGCGAGTATTTTTTATAAATCCAACATACCCATGCCGGAGTTATAACCGCCGCAGTTTATGCCAAAACCATTTGCAGAAGAACAACATGGAATTAAGTAAACACTGCTGGATTTAGCCAAGGAATTTGACAGGCTACCGATCTACCGATGCGATGACAGCAGTGATCATGAGATCAACCAACTACTCTGTCGATGTAGACAAGCGTTGGGTGGCTTTGATGGTATTGTTCATGCCATTGATTTACTCCCCGAAAAGCTTTCCGCATCGCACTCGACATCAGTGCCCAAAGCTTTCCGGCCATGACCAAATCAGCATCACCGATGATGGAAGGCCTCAAGGCATCGCTACTAACTTTGAACGATGTAGGCGTGGGTTGCACAGCATGCCGCATACAGCGCGATGGGAGACCCTTGACCAAATCCGGTCTGGAAGCCAGCGTGCGTTATCTGGCGATGCGACTGGGTCGCTCTGGAATACGTGAAAGGCATTTGCGGGGCCGGTCAAAATGCCTGAAGCAAAAGGAGTCGCCGATTGCAGTTGATTGTCAGATTCAACGCCACCCCACTGGGCACAGCCGGGGCTTAACGGGGCCACCACCCAATAAAAAAGCCACCCTGGGATGGCTTTTTGTTGGGTTGTGCAAAATCAAGGCTGTACTGTCACTTTTTCGGGCAAATTCACCTTGATTGACGCGTGCTGTTTAGCGTCCGAAAGATAAGCACGTGACATTTCCTCACCTGTCAGTTGGCGCAATTTCTGTATATAACTCGAGCGTTTCTCGTCGCTGATTGCCTCGCCCTCTTTGACCGCATCAATACGCACCAGCAAATAGCCCTGCCCCACTTCGGCTCCGACGAATTGCGGCAATTTGGCCGGATTCGCTTGAAATATTTGCCGCACCAATCCCGCATCCAGGGAACCATGCTTATCACGTGTTACGCTCTGGGCGACACCCCAACTTAATGCCGTCTTGCTTCCGCCCTGCAATTGCTCCAGCATCGTCTTTCCTTGTTTAGCAGCCAGCTCCAAAGCCTGCTGCTGTAAAAGTTTTTGACGGATCATTTCCTGCACTTCGCTAAACGCGCGCGCACTGGCTGGTTTATATTCCAAAATACGCGCAGCAACCAGCGTATTCGTGGCGACCTCTATCGCAGCCGTGTTGCGCTTATTCTTCACAACTTCGTCGTTGAAAATAGCCTGCAACATTTTTGCCGACCAAGGCTCGCCGGAAACCATTCCCTTTATCAGCCACCCGCTCTTCTCTATCTTCGCACCCGCAAGATCGGCAGCTGGTTTCAATGTGTCGCTTTGTTCATAAACAGTATTACTGAATCTCTCCGCCAAATCGGCAAACATCTCCGCGGCTTTTTGCTGCCTCAGTTTATTTACGATACCTTCACGCGCCTCATCGAACGGTAAAACTCTGGATGGCTTGACCGCAATCAGCTTGATGATGTGATAACCGAAATCCGACTTCACCAACCCGCTGACTTCACCCACCTTCAAAGCAAGGGTCGCGTCCTCGAATGGCTTGACCATCATGCCATGGACAAAAAAGCCCAGGTCGCCGCCTTTAGCGGCAGAACCCGGATCTTGCGAATTCTTCTTGGCCAATTCGGCAAAACTGGCCGGATTTTGCTTAACTTGCTGCAGCAATTGTTCGGCCTTAGCCTTGGCTGCGTCTTGTTCGGCTTGTGACGCAGCGGCATTTACAGCAATCAGGATATGTGCAGCTCGACGTTCTTCTGGCGTGCCAAAATCTCCCTGATGCTCGTCGTAATATTTGCGAACATCGTCCTTGTTCACCACAACCTTAGCAAGCAAATCATCCACTGACAATTTCACGTACTCGACTTTTGCCTGTTCCTGAACTTGAAATTCTTTTGAATTTTGCTCGTAATATTTTTTCATCGCGGCATCATCCACTTTTGCCTGCGTTATATATGTCTGAAACAGTAACGGAGAAACGCTCACCACCCTTTGCTGTTCGTTCAGATGAATGACATTGTCCGCAACTTTGTTTGTGGCAAAACCATTTTGTGCATAGGCATCCTGCATCTGCTGTACTAACAACTCGTCGCGCAAGCGCGCCTCGAACATTAGCGGCGACATATTCTGAGTTGCCAGGACAGTAGCATAACGTTTCTTATCGAACTTCCCGCCATCCTGAAAAGCTTCGATACCACTTATCAACTGCGCCACCTGACCATCCGGCACAACCAATCCATCAGCCTTGGCGCGATCCACCAGCAATTGCTGCGCAACCAGATTTTCGATAATCGCGCGTTTCATTTCCGGATTGTCCAACATCGCCGTATCGAAATTAGCCCCCAGTTGCTTGCGCATCCGTTCTTGCTGCTGATGCAGCGCATTTTCAAACTCTTGTTGAGTGATTTTTGCGCCATTCACCGTAGCCACCACTTCTGCCGAGCCCCCGGATTTTTCATATGAGCTCACGCCCCATAATGCAAATGGCAAAATAATAAGTGCCAAGACGATTTGCACCAGTCTTTTATTCTCATGAACCAAATCAAACATAGCAATTCCACCCAACTGTTGATTTAAAGCACTTCTATTTTATTTCGTCGCGATACGGCGTTGTTCAAACAGCGCCCTAAAATATTTGCAAAAAGCCACATTAAACGTGTTTACTTAATCATCTGTTCGCTCAGTCCAATTTAGTACTTTGTAAAGTTAACGGGTCGCACTTTACAAGGAAACAGATGTAAAAAAGGCGAACTTACGTTCGCCTCAATTTGGCGGAGTGGACGGGACTCGAACCCGCGACCCCCGGCGTGACAGGCCGGTATTCTAACCAACTGAACTACCACTCCAAAAAACTATTTGTGGTGGGTGCTGACGGGATCGAACCGCCGACATTCGCCTTGTAAGGGCGACGCTCTACCAGCTGAGCTAAGCACCCAACAAAGTCTGCTAGTTTACAGCATCCTTCAGGCCCTTGCCAGCACTAAATTTCGGCACTTTGGCTGCCTTGATCTTGATCGTCTCGCCAGTGCGTGGATTGCGACCATTACGCGCGGCACGCTTGCCGACTTTGAAAGTACCGAAACCAACCAGGCTCACTGTATCGCCTTTCTTCAGTGCTTTCTTGATGGATTCTACAGTCGCGTCCAGTGCACGAGCAGCAGCAGCCTTGGAAATATCAGCGGATTTTGCAATTGCATCAACAAGATCAGATTTATTCACGTAAGTCCCCTTTGCGAGTGGTTAAAAAAACAGGAAAATCCCTGTAACGGCTTTATATCAAGGCTTCCCAGCTTTGGTCAAGCGATTACTAAATAATTTTTCAGTATGCATTGACTTGCGTTGACATACTAGAACCGTTAGGAATTATGCACTCAATGCTTGGTCACCAGCGCTGAATTAGCTTGTCCCGTATCACCCGCCAAAGCAACGACAGCATGCTTTTCAGCCACTTCTGCAAGCGGCTCCGGCTTGCGTTCCAGTGCCATTTCCAGTACTTGGTCTATCCATTTAACCGGATGAATATCCAATTTATTTTTGATGTTATCGGGGATTTCTGCCAGATCTTTAATGTTTTCTTCGGGTATCAGCACAACTTTGATACCACCACGCTGCGCAGCCAGCAGCTTTTCCTTCAAGCCACCTATCGGCAACACTTCTCCACGCAAGGTGATTTCACCGGTCATCGCTACATCGGCACGCACCGGGATACCCGTCAGTGCCGAGACCATCGCCGTACACATCCCTACCCCTGCACTCGGACCGTCCTTTGGAATCGCGCCTTCCGGCAAGTGGATATGCAAATCAGTCTTGTGGTAAAACTCTTCATCTATACCCAATCGCTTGGCGCGACTGCGCACCACACTCAGTGCAGCCTGGATAGACTCTTGCATCACATCGCCCAGCTTGCCGGTGGTGGTGGTCTTGCCTTTGCCCGGCAACACTGCAGCTTCAATGGTGAGCAATTCGCCACCGACTTCCGTCCACGCCAAGCCGGTCACTTGCCCGACTTGATTATTCTTTTCGGCAACACCGTACGAATAGCGACGCACACCAAGATACTTGTCAAGATTGCGCGAATTGACGGTCACTTTAGTATCGCGGTCCTTCAATGAAAGTGATTTCACCACTTTGCGGCATATCTTGGAGATTTCACGCTCCAAACCGCGCACGCCGGCTTCGCGCACGTAGTAGCGCACGATGTCGCGCAACGCGCTTTCGGAGATGCTGATCTCTTCCTGCTTCAGCCCGTTATTCTTGAGCACCTTGGGTACCAGATAGCGCGTGGCAATGTTGATCTTCTCCTCTTCCATGTAGCTGGAAACATGAATGATCTCCATGCGATCCAGCAATGCATCCGGGATATTCAGCGTATTCGCCGTCGCCACGAACATCACATCGGACAAGTCATACTCGACCTCGACATAATGATCCACAAACGTGCTGTTCTGCTCAGGATCAAGCACTTCCAGCAGCGCTGAAGACGGATCGCCGCGCATATCCATACCCATCTTGTCCACTTCGTCGAGCAGGAACAATGGATTCTTCACCCCGACTTTGCTCATGTTCTGCAAAATCTTGCCCGGCATGGAACCGATATAGGTACGGCGATGGCCGCGAATCTCGGACTCATCGCGCACCCCGCCCAATGACATGCGCACGAATTTACGATTGGTGGCGCGCGCGATCGACTGTCCCAGCGAGGTTTTACCCACGCCAGGCGGACCGACCAGACATAGGATGGGAGCCTTCATCTTGTCCATGCGTTGTTGCACAGCCAGGTATTCAAGAATGCGTTCCTTGACCTTATCCAATCCGTAGTGGTCTTCCTCCAGCACCACTTCGGCCTTTTTCAGATCGGCACTGATCTTGGTCTTTTTCTTCCATGGCAGCCCCATCAGTACATCGATGTAGTTGCGTACCACGGTGGCTTCGGCTGACATCGGCGACATCAAGCGCAGCTTTTTCAACTCGGCTTCGGCCTTGTTGCGTGCCTCTTTCGGCATGTGCGCGGCTTTGATCTTCTTTTCGAGTTCGTCGAAATCGGTTCCCTCTTCACCGTCTCCCAATTCCTTCTGGATCGCCTTGACCTGCTCGTTCAGATAATACTCGCGCTGGCTCTTTTCCATCTGACGCCTCACGCGTCCACGGATACGCTTCTCAACCTGAAGAATATCGATTTCGCCTTCCAGCAATCCCAGCAAGTGCTCCAAACGTTTGCGCACTCCAAAGATTTCCAGTACTTCCTGCTTTTGCTCCAGCTTGAGTGGCAGATGGGCGGCAATGGTATCGGCCAGGCGGCCGGCATCATCAATGCCGGCGAGCGATGTCAGAATTTCCGGCGGAATTTTTTTGTTGAGCTTCACATACTGATCGAACTGCGCGATCAGTACACGGCGCATCGCTTCGGACTCGCTGTCAGTGCCATCCTCGGCGGGAACGATCTGCACCTCTGCATCGAAATGCGATTTGGCGTCATACACTCGCAACACATTGGCGCGTTGTGTGCCTTCGACCAGCACTTTCACAGTGCCGTCCGGCAATTTCAACATCTGCAGAATATTGGCCATGCTGCCGATCGCATAAAGATCATCCGTCCCCGGATCATCTTTGGTTGCGGACCTTTGCGCCACCAGTGCGATACTCTTGCCGGCCTCCATCGCCGTCTCAAGTGCCTTGATAGACTTTGAGCGTCCGACGAACAACGGAATCACCATATGCGGGAACACCACGACATCGCGCAAAGGCAGGAGCGGGTGCAAGTTGCTTGTAGTAGTGCTTGGGGTATCTTGTTCTAACATGGCAATAACCTCTCAATTAAGTGTGAAGTTAGATGGGGATGGTTCCAAATAATTCAAGCGGCCCCATCGGGACAAGATAACGGGCATGGCAAATTGCCGCCCATGATTATAAAACCTGCCATACCCGTTTCCCTCTCTCCTAGCTCTCTCCCGCAAGCGGGAGAGAGGGACGCGGTCTCGCTACGCGAGTTTTGCGTTAACGAACGGGCGGAGGCCGGATCAAGCCGCCTTGTGGGTATCCGCATAAATGATGATGGGTTTGATTTCCCCGGATGTGCCGGGCTCATCCAACACCACCTTGCTGACATTATCCATGGAGGGCAGATCGAACATCACATCCAGCAAGGCGTGTTCGAGAATCGAGCGCAATCCGCGCGCACCGGCCTTGCGCGCCAGAGCCTTGCGGGCAATAGCCAAGAGCACACCTTCTCGAAATTCCAGATCGACGTCTTCCATTGCAAATAACTTTTGGTATTGCTTGGTCAGCGCGTTCTTCGGCTCAGTCAGGATTCTTACCAGCGCTGTTTCGTCCAACTCTTCCAGAGTGGCGATCACCGGCAAGCGCCCGACAAACTCGGGGATCAGGCCAAATTTGATCAAGTCTTCAGGCTCCACCTCGCGCAAGGTCTCGCCGGTCTTGCGCTGGCTCTTGCTCGCGATGGTCGCGCCAAATCCGATGCCCGCCTTCTCGGAGCGGCTGCGAATGACCTTTTCCAGCCCATCGAAAGCACCGCCGCAGATGAACAGGATATTGGTGGTATCTACTTGCAGGAATTCAGTGTTCGGGTGCTTGCGCCCGCCCTGTGGCGGAATTGAAGCCTTGGTGCCTTCTATCAGCTTGAGCAGCGCCTGTTGCACACCCTCACCTGAAACATCGCGGGTAATCGACGGGTTATCCGACTTACGGGAGATCTTGTCGATTTCATCCACGTACACGATACCGCGCTGCGCCTTTTCCACGTCATAGTCGCAGGTCTGCAATAATTTCTGAATGATGTTTTCCACGTCCTCACCGACATAACCGGCCTCGGTCAGCGTGGTCGCATCGGCCATCACAAATGGCACATCCAGCAAGCGCGCCAGTGTTTGCGCCAGCAATGTCTTGCCTGAGCCGGTCGGCCCGACCAGCAAAATATTGCTTTTGGACAACTCCACACCGTCCTTGTCGTTGCTCCTGAGACGCTTGTAGTGGTTGTACACCGCCACCGACAAAATCTTCTTGGCCTGTTCCTGACCGATCACATACTCATCCAATGTCGCGCAGATATCCTTGGGAACCGGCAAGTCTGACTTATCCGACTTAATCTGATCGCTTTGTATCTCCTCGCGCATGATGTCGTTGCACAGCGTGATGCACTCATCACACACGAACACCGACGGACCTGCAATCAGTTTGCGCACTTCATGCTGGCTCTTGCCGCAAAATGAGCAGTAGAGTAATTTGTCACCTGGTTTTTTATCGTCAGACATCGTTACCAACCTTCCATCAAGTTATCGGAAAATAATTTCCTAGGCACGCTTTTTCAGCACCTGATCCACCAGCCCGTATTTGACTGAATCTTCCGCACTCAGGAAGTTGTCGCGATCGGTATCGCGCTCAATCGTTTCTACCGTTTGCCCGGTATGCTGAGCCAGCATCTGGTTGAGCCTCTGTTTCAGATATAAGATTTCGCGCGCATGTATTTCAATATCCGAAGCCTGACCGCGAAAGCCGCCCATAGGCTGGTGGATCATCACGCGCGAATTGGGCAGGCAGAAACGCTTGCCCTTCTCGCCCGCCGCCAGCAGGAAAGAACCCATGCTGGCAGCCTGACCGATGCACAAGGTACTGATATCCGGCTTTATGAATTGCATGGTGTCGTAGATCGCCATCCCGGCGGTCACCGAACCACCAGGGGAGTTGATATAAAAGTGAATATCCTTATCGGGATTTTCCGATTCCAGAAAAAGCATTTGCGCCACGATCAGATTCGCACTGTGATCATTGACTTCTCCAACCAGAAACACCACCCGCTCTTTGAGCAAGCGCGAATAAATGTCATATGCCCTCTCGCCACGCCCGCTGGTCTCGACGACCATGGGAATCAGACCGATGTTTTGAGGCTCCTGATAGTGCGTCATGCCGATATTTTGCGGAACTTGATAATGCGTCATATTAGGTACTTCCCATCAGTTCATTGAATATTGCCTGTTTGTCGGCGGTCTTGGCCTGGCCCATTGTCCAGATCATCACATTCTCTTCCAGCACGATATGCTCAACCTCCTGCATGCGATTTGGATCGGTGGCATACCAGCGAATCACTTCTTCAGGATGATCGAAACTTTGCGCATATTCCCTGATAAAGCTTTTGACCTGCTCGGATTTGGCTGTCAAATCGTGCTTCTGCACCAGATGCGCGAGAATCAGCCCAAGCTTGACGCGTTTCTCGCCACGCTCCATGAATAATTCCGGGGGCAAAGAAACCCCCTTCATCTTCATTCCCCGCGACTCCATATCCCGTGCGGTTTGCTGAATCAGGATTTGCACCTCTTCATCTACCAGCACCTTGGGCACATCAAACCTGGCGACTCTCAATAACGCAGCCATCGCCGCATCCTTGTTTCGCGCCTTCAAGCGGCGCGATACCTCGCTCATCAAATTACTGCGGATCTCGTCACGCAAATTGCCTACATCACCATCAGAGATGCCGACAGATTTGGCAAATTCAGCATCCAGTTCCGGCAGCTTTGCTGCTTCGACACTGTTCAAAGTGATCGAGAAGTTAACTTTCTTGCCCGCCACTTCCTTGCTGCGGTAATCTTCCGGAAAAGTCAGATCAAAAGACTTGGTTTCGCCTGCTTTCATGCCGATAGCAGCCGCTTCGAATTCCGGCAACATGCCACCAGCGCCCAACACCACCGGGAAGTCCTTTGCCTCACCGCCAGAAAATACTTCACCGTTCAGTTTGCCGGTGAAATCGATGTTCACTCTATCGTCAGCTTGAGCCGCGCGATTGACTTTCTCGAACGTGGCGCGCTGCTTGCGCAATGTTGCAATGGTGTTATCCACATCTTCCTGGGTCAACTCATAAACCAGGCGCTCTATCACTTCGCCCGACAAGTCGCCCACCACCACCTCCGGATACACTTCGAAAGTCGCGCTGTATTCGATCTGATCGGCATTCAAGTCCTTGGTCTTGATTTCAAATTTAGGGAAGCCCGCCACCCTCAGATTATTGTTTTGTGCTGCCTCGGTGAACGAACGCTGCAGGGCATCACCCAAGACTTCTTGCCGGGCTTGCGCGCCGTAGAATTGCTCGACGATCTTCGCAGGAACTTTACCGGGGCGGAAACCGGCGATCTTCACGCTTCTTCCGATGTTTTTCAGACGAGCAGAAACCTGGCTGTGTATGACTTGTTGGGGAATGAATGCGTTCAGACGACGTTCTAACGCGCTTACAGTTTCTACGCTGGGCATACTGCATTTCCTTGAAATTAAGTTGAATTGTGGCTGGTGCGAAAGGAGAGACTCGAACTCTCACGCCTTGCGGCGCTGGAACCTAAATCCAGTGCGTCTACCAATTCCGCCACTTTCGCGCTGTTTGCTTCCAGCTTTGGACGGATTATATCACTAACCTGCCGCTTTTATTTCGACCACCGAACGCCCGCGCAGCTTGCTTTGCAGCAGCAATGGGAAAACTTGTGGCAACTCGGCGAATGGCACGGTATGCGCCACCTGAGCCAACAACTTCGGACGCAAACCTGTCCTGATGGAACTACTGATATGACTACTAGCCATCTGACTAGTCTGTCCAACTTCGACAGCTAAGTCATTGGTTATAGCCAATCGACTAGGCTGGCAAACAACGCCAGCCGAGTCGCTGGTTATGAGCCCAGACGAAGGGTCTGTCGCCAGCCTTTGCCATATTTGGCGACGCACTGGCATCGCTGTGGCGGCCGAGTCGATACCAATCAGGCGCACGCCGCGCAGGATGAACGGCAGCACCGTGGTATTCAATTCGATACCGCCTGCGTTGCCGAAGCTGGCGATCACACCGTTCTGCTGCATGGTGCGCGTCAGCCAAGCCAGGGTCTCCCCTCCCACCGCATCCAGTGCACCGGCCCACTGCGCTTTCTCCATCGGACGAGTACCCATCACCATATCTTTGCGCGACAATATTTCGCTCGCGCCCAGCGATTTCAGATATTCGTGTTCGGAATCTTTCCCGGTCAGCGCGACCACGTGATAGCCCAATTGTGCCAGCATCAGGATAGCCAGACTCGCCACCCCGCCGGTCGCACCGGTCACGATCACCTTGCCATTCCCGGGACGCAATTCGTTTTGTTCGAGGCGATGAATGGACAGCGCTGCGGTGAATCCAGCCGTACCCAATGCCATCGCATCGAACAGAGACAATCCCTGCGGCAGCGGCAGCACCCAATCGGCCGGGACACGCACATATTCGGCATAACCGCCGTCATGCGCCACGCCCATGTCATAGCCCGTTACCAGAACCTCGTCACCGACCTTGAAGCGCGCATCGGATGAACTCGCCACCGCTCCCGAGACATCGATGCCTCCCACACACGGAAAACGGCGTATCACCTTGCCCGTACCGGTGGCGGCGAGCGCGTCCTTGTAATTGACGCTGGAGTAATGCGCCTGTATGACGACCTCGCCGGGATCGAGATCATCCAGCGTCAGTTCGACGAAACGCCCAGCGGATTTGCCGTCTTGTTC
>JADGRM010000121.1 GCA_017880945.1 Gallionella sp.
CCCTTTGCATCGTTAAACCATTTAACTGTACCAGTTGCCATGTGATTACTTCCTTACTTAAAAAACGGGGAAGCCCCCCGCGAAACTGTTTGAATCCAAGATCGCACACGGCAAAACCAGTACTGCAGATACTTTGAGTCAAACACCAGCGCGCTTTTTACTCTGGTTTAGTTGATGTCGTCAAGGGGTATTTTAAATATTTTTCGGTTGGGCTTGAAAAAGCATCGCTAATCACCAAGTATGTAAACGAAGAAAGTGTCAGAATACACACCAGAGAATTATGGCAACCAAACAACACAGCAGCACGATACTCGCGCCGGAACGCCTTAAAACAAAGCCTCCGCGCATGTATAAGGTGATATTGTTCAACGACGATTACACTACGATGGACTTTGTAATTGAGGTATTGCAGCAGTTTTTCTCGATGAACCGGGAACGTGCATTGCAAATCATGCTCAAAGTACATAATGAAGGATCGGCGGTATGCGGCGTATATTCTCAGGATATCGCGGAAACCAAAGTCGCTCAAGTATCAGAGTTTGCAAAACAACACGGGCATCCGTTACGATGCAGCATGGAGGAAAATTAAATGATTGCGCAAGAATTGGAAGTGAGTTTGCACTTGGCGTTCGTCGAGGCTCGCCAGAAGCGACATGAATTCATCACCGTTGAGCACCTGCTGCTCACGATGCTGGACAATGCCTCCGCCGCACAGGTGTTGCGCGCCTGCGGCGTAAACATCGAAGAGTTGCGCCAGGTATTGACCGACTTCATCTCCACGCACACCCCGGTTACGCCCGGCGATCAGGAAGTGGACACACAGCCCACCGTGGGATTCCAGCGTGTCATCCAGCGCGCCATCCTGCATGTACAATCCACCAACAAAAAAGAAGTGACCGGAGCCAATATACTGGTCGCACTGTTCGGCGAGAAAGATTCACACGCGGTCTATTTTCTCACCCAGCGCAACGTTAACCGTCTGGATGTGGTGAACTACATCGCCCACGGCATCGACAAGACTATGGCGGGTGTGCCTGCCAAACCCCAGACTGAAACGGAATCCGAGCAGGAGCAGATAGCCGGCGGCGCGCTTAAGAGCTACACACAGGATTTGAACGCTCAAGCGCTGGCTGGAAAAATCGATCCGCTGATCGGGCGTGAAATCGAGTTGGAGCGCGTCATTCAGACGCTATGCCGCCGCCGCAAGAATAACCCGCTGCTGGTGGGTGAAGCCGGTGTGGGCAAAACTGCGATCGCGGAAGGTCTGGCGCGGCGCATTGTTGAGAATGACGTGCCGGAAATCCTTAAGGACGCGCATGTTTACTCGCTCGATATGGGAGCGTTGCTGGCCGGCACCAAGTATCGCGGCGACTTTGAACAGCGCCTGAAGGCCGTGCTTAAGGAGCTAAGTGAAGCGCCCAATGCAGTTCTGTTCATAGACGAAATTCACACCATGATCGGCGCAGGCGCGGCTTCCGGAGGCACGATGGATGCCTCCAACCTGCTCAAACCCGCGTTGTCGAATGGACAACTGAAATGCATAGGCGCGACTACCTACCAGGAATATCGCGGCATATTCGAGAAGGATCACGCGCTGTCGCGTCGCTTCCAAAAAGTCGATGTGCCGGAGCCATCCGTCGAACAAACCATAGCCATTTTACGCGGATTAAAATCACGCTTTGAAGAACATCACAACGTGAAATACAGCGCGGCAGCACTGGTCAGTGCGGCGGAACTATCCTCGCGCTTCATCAACGACCGCCACTTGCCGGACAAGGCGATTGACGTACTGGATGAGGCTGGGGCAGCACAACGCATCCTGCCCAAATCGAAACAGAAAAAAATCATCGGCAAACATGAGATCGAGGAGATCATTGCCAAGATAGCGCGCATCCCGCCGCGCACGGTTTCTTCCGATGATCGCAACACACTGAAGACGCTTGATCGCGATTTGAAAGCAGTGGTGTTCGGCCAGAATAAGGCGATTGACGCACTCGCCGCCGCCATCAAGATGTCGCGCAGCGGTCTCGGCAATCCGCAGAAACCCATCGGCAGCTTCCTGTTCTCCGGTCCGACCGGCGTCGGCAAGACCGAGGTGGCGCGGCAACTCGCTTTCGCGATGGGTATGCCCTTGCACCGTTTCGATATGTCCGAATACATGGAACGCCACGCCGTGTCGCGCCTGATCGGCGCGCCGCCCGGCTATGTCGGTTTCGACCAGGGTGGTTTGCTCACCGAGGCGATCAGCAAACAGCCACATGCAGTCCTGCTGCTGGATGAGATCGAAAAAGCACACCCGGATATCTTCAACATACTGCTGCAAGTGATGGATCACGGCACGCTCACCGACAACAACGGGCGCAAGGCCGATTTCCGCAACGTGGTCATCATTATGACCACCAATGCGGGTTCGGAAGCCCTGAACAAGAGCCACATCGGCTTCACCCAGAGCAGTGCGGGCGGTGACGAGTTGGCGGACATCAAGCGCACCTTCACGCCTGAATTCCGCAACCGCCTGGATGCCGTCATCTCTTTTTCGCGGCTGGATCACGAAGTCATCCTGCGCGTGGTGGACAAATTCCTGATGCAACTCGAAGAGCAGTTGCACGAGAAAAAAGTGGAAGTTGTGTTCACTGACGCGCTCAAGGACTATCTGGCAGAACAAGGCTTCGATCCCCTGATGGGCGCACGCCCGATGGCGCGCCTGATCCAGGACACCATACGCTCTGCGCTGGCCGACGAACTGCTGTTTGGCAAGCTGGCCAATGGCGGCAAGGTAACCGTTGACGTTAGGGACGGAAAAGTGGTGCTGAATTTCGAGGAAGAGGCGGTTCCTGCCTGATAATGCGCGGCCGAGAACTGCAGTAAGGCGGAACGCGAAGCTGTTCCGCCGAACGATTCGAACATGGCGGAACGCTCCTGCGGGCCACCACCCTACAACATTCGATGTCCACCCCGGCCCTTTATAGAGGGCGCTTCGCCCCCTCCCCCACCGGCCCTCTCCACTTCGGATCATTGGTCACTGCAGCCTGCATCTATCTGGATGCCAAATATCATCAAGGCAAATGGCTAGTCCGAATCGAAGACCTCGACACACCTCGTACCATCAAAGGGGCTGCCGATGAAATTCTCAGCATGCTGGAAGCTTACGGACTGCAATGGGATGAAAACATCATTTACCAAAGTCAACGCACTGCAGCCTACGAAGAAACCTTTCATCGATTGTATGAAGCTGGCGCGGTGTACCCCTGTGCTTGCAGCAGCAAGGAAATCGCCGACTCGGCGTTACATCGTGGCAATGAATTTGTATATCCCGGCACATGTCGTAATGGCGTTCGTACGAGCGAGGGATGGGCTTGGCGGGTTCGCACCGATCTTGATTTGTCCAGTCATGCCCTCGCGGGTGGGAATGGCAATTCTAAAAATGAAAATGGAATAGTTAAGTTCGACTACGCGCTGCAAGAGTGTATCACCCAGCACCTCGAAAAAGAGGTCGGCGATTTCGTCGTGTTGCGCACCGATCGACTTTTTGCACACCAACTTGCTGTAGTCGTGGACGATGCCGCACAGGGGTCACTGATGTGATACGCGGATCTGCTCCACGCCGCGCCAGATTTATTTGCAGCTGCTTCTGGGGTTGACCACCCCGGCCTACACGCACTTGCCGGTAGCAGTGAATACACAAGGCGAGAAACTCAGCAAACAAACCCTCCCCCCAGCCTGTCGAAAGAAACAATTCAACTTCTACATTGTTCGACGCATTGGTGTTCTTGCGTCAGCAACCTCCCGATGAATTACGACTCGGCACGATTGAATGACTCATCGCAGCCTGAAACTGTCATTGGAAGTTCAAAAGGATTCACTCCTAACCGGCCAGTCCCACATAGACATTTTGCACGTCATCATCTGCATCAATCGCTTCCAAAAAAGCTTCAACCTCTTCGCGCTCGGCATCGTTCAGCGCGACAGGATTTTTGGGCCGGTAGCCCAACTGGGCAGTCTGTACTGTAAACCCATACGCCGGCAACGCGCGGCATACCGCATCCAGATCGGTTGCATCGGTCAGAAATAGCGTTGCGCCGTTTTCGTCGGGCTCAAAATCCTGGGCACCGGCCTCGATAGCCGCAAGCTCAACGTCTGCATCTTTGGAATTAGGCGTCGCCTCGATCATCCCCTGATGGTCAAAATCCCATGAGACTGAACCCGAGGCGCCTAACTGCCCCTTGCGAAACAACACACGTATGTTGGACAGCGTACGATTGATGTTGTCCGTCAGGCACTCGACAATCACGGGCACTCTATGCGGTGCAAAACCCTCGTAGGTAAGCCGTTCAAGGTTTGCACCTTCGTCGAGCAGGCCCGCGCCCTTCTTGATGGCGCGCTCCAGCGTTTCGCGGGGCATGGACGCTTTTTTGGCTTGCTCAACCACCAGGCGCAAACGCGGATTCATGTCCGGGTCGGCGCCGGCGCGAGCTGCGACCATGATTTCCTTGGACAGCTTGCCGAAAATGCGACCCTTTGCGTTAGCTGCGATTTCCTTGTGTCTGGCTTTCCACTGAGCGCCCATTTCTACTCTCTATTTCTGTTGGTGTTTACAAAGTGCACTTGTGGAAAATCTCCTCGCGCGTATCTGCTTCAATGGCCCGGATGCATCCAGCTCGAATGAAGGCTATTAGCACAATTGCGTTATTCACTCCTGGCTGGCTTCGGTCTAACTGATTGCCAGCTTGCGTACCACATCAGCAATGCGCTGAGCGGATCTTTCCACCAGCTGCTGGTCTTCTCCTTCCACCATCACGCGCAACAATGGCTCCGTGCCGGACGGGCGTAACAGCACTCGGCCTTTGCCATTCAGTGTCTGTTCTGCATCAGCCACCGCCGCTTTGACCTGGACGTGACCGAGGCAATCAACGCCCTTGGCTACCCGCACATTGATAAGTACTTGTGGATACATCTGCAGATCGCGCGTTGCCTCTTCCAAGGTTTGCTTGTTCACTCGCAATGCGTGCAGCACTTGCAATGCGGAGACAATGCCGTCGCCGGTACTGTGCTTGTCCAGACAAATGATGTGGCCGGAATTTTCGCCGCCAAGTTGCCAGCCTTGTTGCTGTAATAATTCCATCACGTAGCGGTCGCCCACATTTGCGCGCTTGAAGGGGATGCCCAGCTTCTGCATGGCGTGCTCGAATGCGAGGTTGGTCATCAGCGTGCCAACCACGCCGCCATGCAACAAGCCTTGCGCCTGACGATGCCTGGCGATCACGTACAGCAATTGGTCGCCGTCGTAAAGTTTACCCGCGCTGTCCACCATCAACAGACGGTCACCGTCGCCATCCAGCGCGATGCCTATATCCGCCTTGTGTTCAACCACCGCTTTGCGCAAATTGTCCGGTGCGGTCGCGCCATAACCGTCATTGATGTTTTTTCCGTCAGGTTGTGCGCCGATTGCGACGACGTCGGCACCAAGTTCGTGGAACACGTGGCGTGCGATGTGGTAAGTCGCGCCGTGCGCGCTGTCCACCACGATCTTCAGGCCGCGCAAATCCAGCTCGGCGGGGAAAGTACTTTTGCAAAACTCGATATAGCGACCGACCGCATCGTCGATGCGCTTGGCTTTGCCCAGCCCCTCCGAGGCGTTGGTTTGCATTTCATGATCCAATTCTGCCTCGATGGCACGCTCGGTCTCGTCCGGCAACTTGGTGCCATGAGCCGAGAAGAACTTGATACCGTTATCATCGAACGGATTGTGCGATGCGGAAATCACAATGCCGGCCTGCAGGCGCAAAGCTCGGGTCAAATAAGCCACCGCCGGGGTTGGCACCGGGCCGGCCAGATACACATCGATACCGGCCGCAATCAAACCGGCTTCCAGAGCCGATTCCAGCATGTAGCCGGAGATGCGCGTGTCCTTGCCGATCAAAACGCCGGTGCGTTCGCCGCGCGTGTCATCCGCTCCCGCCAGCACCTTGCCAGCCGCATAGCCCAGATGCATGACGAACTGCGGCGTGATCGGATGTTCACCGACCCTCCCGCGTATCCCGTCGGTACCGAAATATTTTTTTCTCACCCCAACTCTCCATTCACCGCATTCCAGATTTTTAACGCATCCGCTGTCGCGCGCACGTCATGCACGCGCACGATTTTCGCGCCGCGCTGCGCCGCCAGCAATGCCGCTGCCACGCTGGCATGCACACGATGCTCCACATCCTGACCGGTAATCGCACCCAGCATGGACTTGCGAGAAAGCCCCGCCAATACCGGCACACCCAGTTCTGTCAGTTTCTTCAATTCGCGCAGCAAAGCGAGATTATGCGCCAAGGTCTTGCCAAAACCAAAGCCCGGATCGATCACGATGCGCTCGCGTTGAATCCCGGCGGCTTCGGCAGCGGCGATGCGTACGCATAAAAACGCACCGACTTCGTCCACTACGTTTTGATAAAGTGGCTGTTCCTGCATGGTTTGCGGATTGCCTCGTTTGTGCATCAGGCAAACGGCGACATTGCTGGCGGCAACCGCTTGCATCGCAGCGACATCCTGCAGCGCGTCAATGTCGTTGACCATCTGCGCGCCTGCTGCGATCGCCGCCTGCATCACCACCGGTTTGAAAGTGTCGATGGAAATTGGCAAGGGCGCGCCGCGCAACCCTTCGATGATGGGTAATACCCGATCCAGTTCTTCTTGAATGCTGACTGGCTGTGCCCCCGGACGGGTGGACTCTCCGCCGATGTCGAGTATGTCCGCGCCCTCGGCGATGAGTTGATGGGCATATGCCAGTGCTGCATCACGTTGTAGATGGCGCCCGCCATCGGAGAATGAATCGGGTGTGACGTTGACGATGCCCAT
>JADGRM010000122.1 GCA_017880945.1 Gallionella sp.
GATAACGTTTTACAGGGGCAAGGTACCGTACTGGGCAGCATACTTCCGACCAACACTAACGTTTTTCAGGGTCAGGGTACCGTACTGGGTAGTATGGCTGATACAAATTTCATATTGCAACCCATCACTGCCACAGTGACGGTCCCAGGCATATCTGTTACTGGCACGCCGATTACTACGACCAAGATATTGACATTATTCTAATGCGCCGGTGGTTCTGTCCATGGGTGCAAATCGCTGGATTTATTCCGCGATGCAACACGGTTTGCCGATGGTCAGATTCTGAAATTGCTCCTGGAAATAGCGGGATTCGGGGGCATGGAAATCATCATGACGGATAAACATGGTCAAGGTTGCACGGTTGGGCCATGACGGCTTTACCCCGAGAATAACAACCCGCTTCCGAAGTGAAATGGGCAGTCGTGTGCAACGGCTGCCCATTATGTTTGCGTCGATTAGTGTGGCGAGATCAAGCCTTGCTGCGTGCCCACGACACAATGCCACCGGCGTCCATCGCACCCGCTTGCCGCGCAATCTCCCGCCCGCCCAAGAACAGCGCAAGGGTGGGAATGCTGCGGATGTTGTAGCGTGTGCCGAGTTCCTGAGCCTCTTCGGTGTTCAACTTTGCCAGGCGCATCCCGGGCTCCAGTTGCTTGGCAGCCTGTACAAAGGCGGGAGCCATCATGCGGCATGGGCCGCACCACGGCGCCCAGAAATCCACCAGCACGGGAATGTCATTGCGGCTGATGTGCTGCATAAAATTACTGCTGCCCAGTTCCACCGGGTGCGCATCGAACAAGGCTTTTTTGCACTTGCCGCAGGTGGGTTGTTCGCGCAGCTTGGCGGCAGGTACGCGATTCACACCGTCGCAATGCGGACAGACGATGTGCAGTGAGTCACTCATGTTTATTTCCTTTCAGGTTGTGACCTTCACAAGATGGGGACACATCATGTGAATTCAAACCCCGCCCAGCGAGTTGACCGGACTGGGCAGTGTATCAAGCCGAGCCGTTGCATCGCCATCATGGAACATCCACAGGGTGCCGGGCTGCATGATCAGCCACGGTTCGTTGTCGGTTAGAGGCTGGGTGGCAATGATGGCAACACGGTCATTCGGCGTGGTCACCTGGCTGAAATCCACCGTGACGTCCTCGTCTTTCAGGTGCGCCACATTGAAAGGGGCATGCCGAATTATGTAGCTCAGTTCGGTGGAAGAGTGTGCGAACAGGCAGTCGCCGTTGGAAAGCAAATAGTTGAAGATGCCCAGCCCGGCGAGCGGACAAGTGAGTTCATGCAGCACGGAGAACAACGCATCGCGTGATGGTGGTGCATCGCCGAAACGCTGGCGCAGGCTTTGCAGCAACCAACAGAAGATGAGTTCGCTGTCGGTGTTGCCGACCGGCACGAAGTCGCCATCCAGCACGGGTTGGAACTGCGGCAGGTTGCCGTTGTGCGCGAACACCCAGTAGCGTCCCCACAGCTCGCGGATGAAGGGATGGGTGTTCTCCAGCGTCACCACACCTTGCGTCGCCTTGCGGATATGTGCGATGACATTCAGCGACCGGATAGGATAATTACGCACCAGTTCGGCGATGGGCGATTGAGCGGAAGGAAGCGGGTCAAGAAACAGCCGAACCCCTTTGCCCTCGAAGAAGGCGATGCCCCAACCGTCGGCATGCACATCGGTGCCACCGCCGCGTTGCTGGAATCCGGTGAAGGAAAAGCAGATGTCGGTGGGGGTGTTGCAGTTCATGCCTAATAGCTGGCACATGATGGCATACCTGTCAATTATGTTTTGAAGCGCATGGATAGATCGAGCGCTTCTACATCTTTGGTCAGCGCGCCGATCGAGATGCGATCGATTCCGGTCAGCGCGACTTCGCGCAGATTGTCTATCGTGATGCCGCCGGATGCTTCCAGTTCGGCCCGTTCACCGGTGTGCTGTACGGCAGCGCGCAAATTATCCAAATTAAAGTTGTCGAGCAGTATCAGTTTGGCACCGGCATTCAAAGCCTCATCCAGTTGCGCCAGATTTTCCACTTCGATCTGAACGGCTATGCCCGGTTTGGCCAGGCGAAATGCCTGTTCCAGCACGGGCCGGATACCGCCGGCTACGGCGATGTGGTTTTCCTTGATCAGAATGCCATCGAACAAACCGATGCGCTGGTTATGCCCACCGCCCACCCGCACCGCATATTTTTGCGCCTGTCGCAGTCCCGGCAAAGTCTTGCGCGTGTCCATGATCTTGACTTCGATGCCGGCTACAGCATCTACATATCTTTTTGTGCGCGTGGCAGTGCCGGAAAGGGTTTGCAGCAGGTTCAGGGCATTACGCTCGGCGGTGAGCAGGGCGCGTGCGTGACCGCAGATCGCGCACAGAGTTTGCCCCGGTGTGATCCAGTCGCCATCCTTTGCCAACCAGTTTATTTCGCAGTCGGGATCCAGCAAGCGAAAACATTCATCGAACCATTGCGTGCCGCACAACACACCTGGTTGTCGCGTGATGACTTGTGCGGTTGAGACAAGTGTTGCGGGCAGCAGTTGCGCCGTCAAGTCGCCACTGTAAATGTCTTCATCGAGCGAGAGGGTGACATTGCGGTGGATGTAATGGGCGAGATCAGGCTCAAACATGGTTATTCCTCTTGCCGGTTTGAAAGAGTGAAGATTAAATCAGGCTGGACTATCTCGGGAAATTTGCGACAGTACCCGGTTTGCCCATTCCTGAGGGCCATCCCTGTGAGTTCGTTGTTCTGGAAAATAGGCGGACAATAAAAAAGCCGTGCAGAAACCAACGCGGTTTCGCGTATGCAATTGGAGTCAGGCGGTACTATAACCAATGACTTCCCCGGCGTTAACCAATGACTTGGTTGGCGTTAACCAGCGGCTTATGTCACTGTCTTTAGGTGACTTGGCCGAATGGCTATGCAACGCGTTTGCCAACTTATAACCAGTCACTTGGTTGTCGTTCTATGACAAACTAGTGAAATGGCTAGTAGTTTCACCAGAGGTTGTATCAGTCAGATGGCTAGCAGTCCGATCAGAACCCGTAATAAACCTGTGCCCCGAGACCGCTATCCGGGTTGCCGTTGGTAAATCCCTTGAGCACGTATCCTCGGGCTTTCAAGCTCTTATTGATCATATGAGTCACATAAGCGGTAAGCTGACGTTGTTCTGCTGCCGTGGCTGAAGGGCTCTGCGCTAAACTTATATCGACACCACCGCTCATCTGATCGTTGAGTTGATAGATTCCGCCGAATGAGCCGTAGAGTACCGAATCCATACTGATTCCGGCAGGACTGCCCAGAACCTTGTAGCCCAGCGAACCGAGTGCGGTGAATTTATCGAAACTCTGGTAGGCATCCGCCTGGGCGGCGTAGTCATTTTGACCGGTGCCGAAACCCTTGATCTTATCCGCCATGCCGAGTTTAACCTTGCCGGTCAAACCGATTCCGAAAGTGGACGCACTGCCAGAATAAATGTTGTAGGTGGCTGCCGCTACAGTGTCACCCAAGTCGGATTGCGTGCTGTTGGCAGCGCTGCCAGTTCTAATGCGTCCGATCTCGGGAACTACGCTTCCTGTACCAGAAATACTGAGATCGGGAACAGTTAGCTTGAACACCCACGGACCGGTTTCATACTTTTCAATTGTAGGGATGGAGAGTAAGCCGGTGGTGTTGGCGGTCGCGTAATGGCCGGGGCTAGAGCCGAATCCGCTAGACAGGCTGAATTGCCCATCGTCAGCCCATGCTTTCGAGGTTGCAATTGTTGCGGTGCCCCCAAAAGTGCTTGCCAGCAACGCTATGAATACTCCATTTTTTATGCTGCATTTTTTCATGGTCTGCCGCCTTTCCAGCCTGCTTGTTAATTTAGCTTGGCATTTCGCTTCCTTCTCAGACATATTTTATCATTTTTTGGCATTCTTGCTCTGTGCTTCGTTCCCCGCCAGACAAGTTATTTCACAGGATTTTTTACTGTTGAGCGTGGTCTAGAAAATTTCGAAACTTTTGCGCCACATCGATCGGTTCTTTCACGATATTGTGGATAAGTGCATATAAAGTGTATGGAACGGTATCAAAAAGACGATATTTCTCTACCATTCTGAGTGTATGTATGCCTTCACCACGGATGTCTCGTGTCTCACCTCTGGCCAGTTTTCGCCCGAGTTCATGATGATGAGATCCGGGACTGGTGGCGGTCGTGATCAGATCGCCCAGTCCAGCCAGATGCAAGGGTGCGGTGGGCTTCCCGCCCATTTGCCTCACGATAGAACTCAGTTCTGCCAATGCGGTTACCGTCAAAAATCCGCGCATATTGTCGCCGAGCTGAAGTTCATCCGCGATGCCGAAAGCGATGGCGTAAACGTTTTTGAGGACAACAGACCAGGATATCCCGGTTATATCTGTGCTGTGCTTGATATACAGCCTGGTGCCCCGATAAAGGTCGCGCACGCTGTGGTAGGTCGAAATACTGGCACATCCCAGTTCAGCAAAGGCGTATCGGTCTGCCCGGATATCCTCCGAGATCATCGGGCCATAGAGTAAGCAATAGGGTTGTCGTCCATTGAAGGTCTGTTCGTATATTTGCGCCGGTGTCCTGCCTTTATCATCAAGTCCCTTGGCAATGCTGATGCAAATGCAGTGGCTTTGCAGATGCGGGGCGAGCCTGACCAGCAGATCGCGATGTGGAGAAGCAGGCACGCAGAACAAGACAAAGTCGGCGAGTGCCGCCTCTTGCTCGACGTTGATGGAAGGTAAATCTTCCACAGGGCGATTGTCATGGATGGCTAATCGATGTTTACCCTTTAACAAATGTTCCATGGCATGACCCATCTCGCCATATCCGATTATCAATACCCGTGATCGCTTCTGGTTCATGGATTGAATGGTTAGTGGCCAATGCTGCAAGCGCTCGATTTCAACGGCTGGATGGCCTAGGTTCTTTGTATTCCGATGTGTCCTTTAGACAGGTATATTTCGCGGAGGAAGCACAATAAACCGGAGATCAGCGACAGCATCGCCAGGATGAACAGCATTGAAATGGAGCGCGACGGATCGAAGCTTATCTCCGAACCGACAAAAAGCGCGACGATCACGATGCAGATGAGCAGCGCAGACATCGTGCACAGGCTGACCGCCCAATGAACCCATCGTGCCCTGCGCGAGAGCATCGCCATTTCTTCCTGCTGCGCAGAATCCAGAGGGACGCTCAGGCTATTCAACACTCGGGATCGATCCACGATGCGGGCAAGACGATTTGTGATGACGCCCAGGATCGCCCCGACACTGGTCAGCAAAAAGATCGGCGCAACGGCCAGTTGAATCACATGGGAGACAGTCGAAACGTCAGCAGCACTTTGCATGGCAGTACCTCATTCTTGAGTCATGATCAATAAACAATAGCATTTTAGATCGATACTGGAAGGGCGAAAAACAGGGCGGATATTTCTTCCGCCCTGTTTTTTGTTTCACCTGCCTTTGTTCTAACTGCTCAGCTTAAAGCAGCGGCACGATCATCAGCGCGACGATGTTGATGATCTTGATCAGCGGATTCACAGCAGGACCCGCGGTGTCCTTGTAGGGATCGCCCACCGTGTCGCCGGTGACGGCGGCCTTGTGCGCCTCAGAGCCTTTTCCGCCGAAGTTGCCTTCTTCGATATATTTTTTGGCATTATCCCATGCGCCGCCGCCGGTGGTCATCGAGATCGCCACGAAGATGCCGGTGATGATGGTGCCGACCAGTACCCCGCCGAGAGCCTGTGCGCCGAGTGTCAGGCCGACGATCAAAGGTACGGCAATCGGTAGCAGCGACGGGACGAGCATTTCCTTGATCGCGGCTTTGGTCAGCATATCCACGCAAGTGCCATATTGCGGTTTGCCGGTTCCTTCCATGATGCCGGGGATTTCCTTGAATTGTCGGCGAACTTCCACCACCACCGAGCCGGCAGCACGGCCGACCGCTTCCATGCCCATCGCGGCGAACAAGTAGGGCACCATGCCGCCGATGAACAGGCCGATGATGACCATGTGGTTGGACAGGTCGAAGGTCGTGACCACGCCCACCAGTTTAGCCTGCAGCGCATGAGTATAGTCTGCGAACAATACCAGTGCGGCCAGACCGGCGGAGCCGATGGCATAACCCTTGGTGACGGCCTTGGTGGTGTTGCCCACCGCGTCCAGCGCGTCGGTGATCTTGCGCACGTCGGGCGGCAACTTGGCCATTTCGGCGATGCCGCCGGCGTTATCGGTGATCGGGCCGTAGGCATCCAGTGCCACGATGATGCCGGCCATGGACAGCATTGAGGTCGCGGCGATCGCGATGCCATACAACCCGCCCAGAGCGAAGGCACACCAGATCGCCAGACAAACGGCGAGTACCGGAGCGGCGGTAGACTTCATCGAAACGCCCAAGCCGGCAATCACGTTGGTGCCATGGCCGGTGGTGGAAGCTTCGGCGATATGGCGTACCGGCGCAAATTCTGTGGCGGTGTAGTACTCGGTGATCCACACCATGGCAGCGGTCAGTGCCAGACCGATCAGGGTGGCATAGTACAGATGCAGTGAAGTAACTAGCTTGCCGGCTATAATCACGCCATCGCCCAGCATCATGGTAGTGATGGGATAGAAGGCGATCGCGGCCAGCACCGCGGAGACGATCAGGCCGCGATACAGCGCGTTCATGATCTTGCCACCTTCGCGCGCCTTGACAAAGAAGGTGCCGACGATGGAGGCGATGATGGAGAAGCCTCCCAGCACCAGCGGATAGATGACTGCTTCTGGGGAACCGGTAATCAACAGGCCGCCCAACACCATGGTGGCGATGATGGTGACCGCGTAAGTTTCGAA
>JADGRM010000123.1 GCA_017880945.1 Gallionella sp.
CGACCATATTGATCCATGGTTTCACTGACAAATTTCACTTGCTTGCCCATCACCATTTCGGACAGCGAGCGCTTGGAAGTCTCGCCGAAGGTCTGCGCCTTTTCCGGGGCATCGATCTCGGCCAGACGGATCTTTAACAGCCCATCGACCCTCCGTACCAGCACCGTGTCTCCGTCCAGCACGGCAATCACCTTGGCGGTAAACTCCTCGCTGTGCGCCAGTCCGCTTGCGCAAAACAGCACCGCACAAATCAATCTTGCGGCGATCTGTCTCATATCAGCGCACTCTTGAGCAAAGCAAGGCATAGCAGCGCATAACCCGCGGCAAGCAGATCGTCGAACATCACACCCAGTCCGCCGTGCCAGTTACTGTCGAAATAGCGTATCGGCGGCGGTTTGACGATGTCGAAGATACGAAACAGCACGAAGGCCAGCAATGACCAATACCAGCCGGGCGGCGTAAAGAACAACACCAGCATGAATGCCACGATCTCGTCCCACACGATGCCGCCGTAATCCGCAACGCCCAAGACCTTGCCGGTGATGTCGCAGACCCACACACCGAGAGCAAAAGCGACAATCAGGAAGATAATGAACAACTCGTCCGACAGCAGCGGCGCGAGCAGCCAATACAGCGGAAAAGCGGCTAAAGTACCGAACGTGCCGGGAGCCTTGCGCGCCAGGCCGCTTCCGAAACCGAAGGAAATAAAGTGCGCTGGGTGGCTGAACAAAAGTCGCCAACCGGGCTTAACCAGCAATTCATCGGAAATGGTCATAGCCGCTGCTTCCCAGGTTGATTGGTTTGCCCGCCGCATCGTGCACAATACAGCCCTGCCCTGCAACAATATTTCCTATACTCGTCAACGGCAAATCGAGTTTTTCAGAGATGCGCAACACATCACGATGACGCGTGGCAGGTGCGGTAAAACATAACTCATAATCGTCGCCTCCGGCCAGCGCGCATTGAACACCCAACGACCGACCAAAATTTTTGCTTACCGGCAATGAGACGGGCAATTTCACAAGATCAATCTGCGCGCCCACTTTAGAGGCATCGATAATATGCCCGAGATCGGCCAGCAGGCCATCGGAAATATCGATCGCACTGTTGGCCAGCCCGCGCAATGCCAGCCCCAGCGCGATACGCGGCTGCGGCTGATGCAAAGCTGGCGCACAAGCGGCAAACTCCTCCCCGGACAACACGATGCGCCCTTGTGAATGTGCCAGGGCCAGCGCGGCATCACCCAATCGTCCCGACACCCAAACCTCATCTCCCACTTGCGCGCCGCTGCGTCGCAACGCTTGTCGTGCAGGCACTTCACCCATGATGGTGACGCACAGATTGAGCGGCCCGCGCGTGGTATCGCCCCCGACCAGTTCCACACCGTGCTGCTGCGCTAATGCGAAGAAGCCCGCGCTGAATCTTTCCAGCCACGCCTCGTTGGCATCAGGCAGGGCGATCGCCAGTGTCGCCCAGCGCGGTAACGCACCCATCGCCGCCATGTCGGACAGATTCACCGCCAGCGTCTTATGTCCCAGCAAAAAAGGGTCGGCATCCGGAAAGAAATGCGTGCCGCTCACCAGCATGTCGCTGGATACCGCCAGCACATTGCCCTCGCTCACCTGCAGCAGCGCGGCATCGTCGCCCACACCAAGCAGTGTGCCAGGTGTAGCACGGGTGAAATATCGGCGGATCAGGTCAAATTCTGTCATGCGAAAATATCCGCTTCAGGATGCGCGGCCCGAGAATTCCAGCGTGCGCAGTTGTGGCGCGAGTTTGTCGAGCACGCCGTTGACGAATTTATGGCCGTCGGTGCCGCCGAATGTTTTGGCCAGTTCGACAGATTCATTGATGACTACCTTGTAGGGCACTTCCATGTGTTGCGCCAATTCAAACGTACCCAAAAGGAGCACCGCGAACTCCACCGGACTGAGTTCGGCTAGCGGCCGGTCGAGATACGGAGCGATCAGTGCCTCTAGCTCTGCATGCTGACCCAATGCTCCACGCAACAATTTTGAAAATAACTCCTTGTCGTAACGACCCAGATTCTTTTCGGCATGTATCTGCTTTTCGATTTGCGCATCGTCTCCCGCAGTGATGCGCCATTGGTAGATACCTTGCAAGGCAAGTTCGCGGGCCCGATGGCGAGGACTCTTGTTTGGCGCTTTTTTGATTTCACCCGCGCCATCGGTCTTGCTCATAGTCATGTCAAACCCCGCAGCAAGTTGGCCATCTCGATCGCCACCAGCGCGGCTTCACTGCCCTTGATGTGCATACGCTCGATCGCCTGTTCGTCGGTGTCGGTGGTCAATATCGCATTGGCAACAGGCACGCCGGTATGCAATTGCACCTCGCCCACGCAGCGCGCCGATTCGTTGGCCACCACCTCAAAATGATAGGTATCGCCGCGTATCACTGCGCCCAGCGCGATCAGCGCGTCGAACCTGCCGCTCTGTGCCATGCGTTGCAGCACCAGCGGGATTTCCAGCGCGCCAGGCACGGTCGCAAGCGTGATTTCATCTTCACGCACGCCTTGTTGCACCAATTGTGTCCGGCATGCGCCGAGCAGGCCCTCGCATACTTCGGTATTGAACCGGCTTTGCACGATGCCGATGCGTAAACCGGCGCCGTTCAGATTCTTTTCGATTTCTTTCATGCCTTGATTCTCCCAAATCCGGAACAAAATGCAGAGTGGGCTGTGCCCGCCCTGCAACTATTTAATGACCCGCATAGCCGACCACTTCCAGGCCGAAACCCGTCATGCTGGGCATCTTGTGCGGTGTGGCCAGCAAACGCATCTTGCCGACATCAAGGTCGCGCAATATCTGCGCGCCGATGCCGTAACTGCGTGGATCCCACTGTGCGGTCTGTTGGCTTCCGGTATCCAGAGTGGCGCGTGCGCGCAAATCCTGCGGGCTCTCGCCGCGATGCAGCAACACCAGCACGCCGGCCGAAGACTGTCCGATCTTCTGCATAGCCTGGTTCACGCTGATCGAATGCGCGTGGTCGGTCTGTTCCAGAAAATCCATCACCGAAAGCGGCTCGTGCACGCGTACCAAAGTTTCCGCGTCCCGCCGAACATCACCCTTCACCAAGGCCAGATGTGTGCGTTGCGTGGTCTTATCCACGTAGGTCACCAGTTCGAATTCGCCGTACGCGGTCTGCACCTTGCGCCGCGCCACTCGCTCGACCAGCTTCTCGTGCTGGCTGCGGTGCTCGATCAGGTCGGCGATCGTGCCGATCTTGAGTCCGTGCTGCTTGGCATACAGGATCAAATCAGGCAGGCGCGCCATCTCGCCGTCGTCCTTGAGTATCTCGCAGATCACCGAGGCGGGTGTCAAGCCCGCAAGCTGCGCCAGGTCGCAACCCGCCTCGGTGTGTCCCGCGCGCACCAGCACGCCGCCGTTCTGCGCGCGCAGCGGAAAGATATGGCCGGGCTGCACGATGTCGGATGGCTTGGCGTTCTTGTCGGCAGCGACCAGCACGGTGCGCGCACGGTCTGCAGCCGAGATGCCGGTGGTCACACCGCTCGCGGCTTCGATAGAAAGAGTGAAGTTAGTCGCCAGCGGCAAGCCGTTCTCGCGCACCATCAGCGGCAGGTCGATCTGTTTGCAATGCGCCTCGGTCAGCGTCAGACATATCAGCCCGCGGCCATGCTTGGCCATGAAGTTGATCTTTTCCGGCGTGACGAATTCGGCGGCGAAAACCAGGTCGCCTTCGTTCTCGCGGTCTTCTTCATCGATCAAGATGACCATGCGTCCGGCGCGTATCTCTTCAATGATTTCCTGTACGGGTGATATTCCGGTCATTTGGCTTGTTCTTTCTTGGCCTGCATCATTCGCTCCACATAACGCGCGATCATATCCACTTCGAGATTGATGCGGCTGCCCGCGCGCAAATTTTTCAGGTTGGTCATCAGCAGCGTGTGCGGAATCAGGTTGACGCTGAACTCGCTGCCGTTTACCTGATTGACGGTCAGGCTGACGCCGTTGATCGTGATCGAGCCTTTTACCGCGATGTATCCCGCCAATGCCTGCGGCGCACGCACTACCAGTTTCCAGCTTTCGCCAAGATCGGTGAATTCGACAACCTCGCCCACTCCATCCACGTGGCCGCTGACCAGATGCCCGCCCAGCCTGTCAGCCAGGCGCAACGCCTTCTCCAGATTCACCGGCGCGCCTATCGCGTCCAGTCCCTCGGTGCAATTCAGTGTCTCTCTCGACACATCTACCGTAAAACTGTCGCCGCTATGCGCGACGACCGTCAGGCATACGCCGTTCACCGCGATGCTGTCCCCAAGCTGCACATCACCCAGATCCAGCGCGCTGGTCGCGATCACCAGACGCAACCCGCCGTCGCGGTCGCTAGCTTCAGCAATGTGCCCGGCATCTGCAATGATCCCGCTAAACATTTTCCACCTTTACAATAATGCGCAAATCGTTCCCGACCTGCCGCACATCCTGCCACTTCAAATTGACGCGCTGATCCAGACCGGTCAGTTCGCCCAATTGCGCCATGCCGCGCGCCTTGTCGCCCAGCAACTGCGGCGCGACATACATCAGCAATTCATCCACCAGCCCCGCGCGCAACATTGCGCCGTTCAAGGTGCTGCCCGCTTCCAGCAACACTTCGTTGCAACCGCGTTGCGCGAGATCGCGCAGCACGGCAGGCAGATCGACTTGCCCATTACGATCCGGCAGCACACATACTGCTACGCCTGCTTTTTCAAGTGCCGCGATCTTTTCCGTATCGTGCACGGCGGCATAGATCAACATCTTACCCTCTCCCCCAGCCGGCTGCGCCCCCCTCGCTGCGCTCTCCCCGCTTGCGGGAGAGGGGAGTTGGTGAAGGATGCGCGCAGTCAGCGGCATGCGCAACTTGCTATCCAGCACCACGCGCAACGGCTGCCGTTGCGTCTCTATCTCGCGCACATTCAACCGCGCATCGTCCGCCAGCACGGTATCGATACCGGTCAGCACCGCGCAGGAACGCGCGCGCCAGTGTTGCACATCCAACCTTGCCGCCTCGCCGGTGATCCACTTGCTGACCCCGTTCGCCAGCGCGGTGCGCCCGTCCAGACTCATCGCGATCTTGCTGCGCAGCCAGGGCGTGCCGCGCGTCATGCGCGCGAAAAACCCTGCATTCAGTTCTCTTGCCTCCGTCTCCATCAGGCCGCATTCGACCGCGATGCCGGCGGCGCGCAATTTCGCGATGCCCTCTCCTGCCACTTTGGGATTCGGATCCTGCACCGTTACCACCACCCGGGCGACACCCGCCTCGATCAACGCGGCGGCACAGGGAGGCGTTTTGCCATGATGACTGCACGGTTCCAAAGTCACGTAGGCAGTCGCGCCGCGCGCCTTGACTCCGGCTTCGCGCAAGGCATGCACCTCGGCATGCGGTTCACCGGCGCGCCGATGCCAGCCGCTGCCCACGATCTTTTCATCCGCCACCAGTACGCAACCGACGCGCGGATTCGGACTGGTGCTGTACAACCCCTGCTCAGCCAACCGCAGCGCCTGCGCCATCCATCGGCTGTCTTGCACAGTGGGCATGTCAGGTCTTCTTTCGCTTGCCGCTGCTGTCCGTGACTCTGCGCGCAGGCGACTTGCGCACCGCTTCGACGGCCTCGGTAAAATCGCCGACATCCTGGAAACTCTTGTACACGGACGCGAAGCGGATGTAGGCGACCTTGTCGAGCTTGAGCAATTCTTTCATCACCATCTCGCCGACCTGGCGCGAGCCGATCTCGCGCTCGCCCAGGGCATGGAGCTTCTGCGTGACATTGTCTATCGCGGCATCGACCAGCTCCGCCGAGACCGGGCGCTTGTGCAGCGCGCGCTTGAAACTGGTGCGCAACTTTTCCTCGTCGAACTCGCTGCGCATCCCGTTCTGTTTGACCACCTGCGGCATGCGCAACTCCACCATCTCGTAAGTGGTGAAGCGCTTGTCGCAGGACAGGCAACGGCGGCGGCGGCGTATCGTGTCGCCATCCTCGCTTTCGCGGGTGTCAACCACCTGGGTTTTTTCGCCTTTGCAGAAAGGACATTTCATATTTAGTTCGGGACTGAGGTAGCGAGTGCTGAGGACTGAGGAAAACGATGCTCCACCATTCTCAGTCCTCGCACCTCAGTCCTCAGTCCTGTTTTAATTGCCATAAACCGGAAACTGCGCAGTCAGCTTCTTCACCTCGCCGACCACGCGCGCGATCACCGCGTCGTCGTTCGGCGCGTCCAGCACGTCGGCGATCAGGTGCGCGAGTTTTTCGGCTTCCAGTTCCTTGAAGCCGCGCGTGGTCATCGCCGGGCTGCCGATGCGGATGCCCGATGTGACAAACGGTTTTTGCGGATCGTTGGGGATCGCGTTCTTGTTCACGGTGATGTGCGCGCGTCCCAGCGCGGCTTCGGCTTCCTTGCCGGTGATGTGCTTGGGTTGCAGGTCAACCAGGAACATATGGCTGTCGGTGCGCCCGGACACGATGCGCAAGCCGCGTTCCTGCAACACCTTGGCCATCACGCGCGCATTGTCGACCACTTGCGTCTGGTAGGCCTTGAATTCGTGGCTTCCCGCTTCCTTGAACGCGACGGCCTTGGCCGCGATCACGTGCATCAGCGGGCCGCCTTGCAAGCATGGAAAAATCGCCGAGTTCAGCACCTTCTCGAATTCCGCCTTGGCGAGGATCAGGCCGCCGCGCGGGCCGCGCAGCGTCTTGTGGGTGGTGGTCGTGACGAAATCCGCGATGCCGACCGGACTCGGGTAAATGCCCGCCGCGATCAAGCCCGCGTAGTGCGCCATGTCCAC
>JADGRM010000008.1 GCA_017880945.1 Gallionella sp.
CTACCGCGCTGAGTGGGACAGATAAGGTATCTGCATGCTTATCCACCTGCACCGCTACTGCGCGGTGATAACAGCTATCGGTTGCCCGCCCACCGTCACTGTCGCCGCGGTGGTATTGGCTGTAAGCACACCCGAGATGATGGTGTATTGAGAGACTGTGCCATCCCCCAGATTGGCCACATAGGCATATTGGCCCGAAGGAGCGACGGTAACGGAAGATGGGTTCTTGCCTGTCCCAACTGTCCCTATCGCTGCCAACACACCACCTGTGCCGATGCTGTATTCCGAGACAGTGCCGGCACTGGCGCCGCTACTATGGTTTGCCACATAGACGTATGAGCCCGAGGAATCTACTGTGACGGATATCGCGTTCGTGCCCGCCGCGACAGTTCCAATCGACGTCAACGCACCGCCTGTGCCGATACTGTATTCCGAGACAGTGCTGCTACTATTATTTGCCACATAGACGTAGGGACCCGAAGGATCGACGCTGATGGATGCCGGGTTGTTGTTACCGGATACCGGCGCCGGAAGCGTCGCCGTGAGCGTAAGCACGCCCGCGTTGATCGTGTATTCCGAGATGGTACCATCGCCGTAGTTCGCCACATAGGCGTAGTGGCCCGAAGGATCGACTGCCATGGAGTTTGGGGTAGTGCCCGCCGCAACCGTCGCCGGGGTCATCGCCGCCAGCGTCCCATCGCTGTTAATGGAGTATTGCGAGACAGTGCCGGGGTTGGGGCCTGCATTCACCACATAGACGTACTGGCCCGAGGGATCGACGGTGACGAATACCGGGCTCGGGCCCGCCGTAACTGTCCCCGCGGGGTTAGCTGTGGGGGTATTGCTCGTAAGCACGCCCGCGCTGATGGTGTATTCCGAGACGTTGTTGCTGCCATTGTTCGCCACATAGGCGTACAAGCCCGAAGGAACGACTGCGATGGAGAATGGATTCGTGCCTGTCGCAACTGACGAGGCTGCCGTTGTGGGCAACGCCCCATTGGCACCGATGGGGTATTGCGAGACGGTGCCGCTTGCTGTCACCACATAAACCGAAGCGCTGCTGTTCGAACAACTCACCACCACGCTGGTTACGTTGCTGGACGCTGTGCCGCTGCCACCCGTTACGGTACAGGTTTGGGGAAACGGCTGGGTCAGGATCGTGACGTTGTATGTCGCCTTGGTTGTGCTGTTGCTGATGACTGCAGTTGCGAAGGTAAAGGCTCCATTCGCTGAAATGGTCAGGTTGTCGCCGCCGTTATTTTGCAAAACCAGGGGGGCGGACAAGGGCCCCGAGGAACTGGCAAGCCCTGTTACCGTTCCGCCTATGGTGTAGCTGTGGTTTCCACCGCACGCAGAGAGCAATAGCACTGCTAAAGGCAGTATGCCATGCATCAGTCTTGTGATATTTAAACGCATTGGATGGTCTCCGTAATTATTTTCAAAAAAACTGTTCCAAGAATAAATATTACATATACGCCCACCCGGTCAGTTCCATGTTACCAAGCGCCTAGCCAGACAAAAAATGGGCCAGTCGACTAACCTGGGTGATACCTGGAGAGTGGAGGAATGATGGCCTGATCCTCGATGTAACTTTCGAATCTTATACCTAAATGAATCCTAGTAATCATCCATATAAAAAGTGTTGCCAGCCCCATGAGAGTTGTAATAATTTGTTGATTTACTTCTTCTTGCTGGAACATGCTCGCTTATTGCGGGGGGAACAGCCACAGAAGGGAGACATCGTTTTTCGCCAGCGAGATTTATGACGCTGAGTCAAGGGGGCGGATTCGATATAATGTCAGCATACGCAGAAACTTGAAATTTTAACCCTTCCCTCACGCCCTCGCGTAAAATCGCCACAGCAATATAGTCACATCGCTCCCGAAAATACACCGTTCCCGATTACCCAGATAATTTATACCCCCGTGTCCGCCGAAGTCGAACGTTTTTTCTCCGAACAAAGTCCGCTTGCCGCTGAAGTCGCGTCGTTCCGTCCGCGCGCGCAGCAGCGCGAGATGGCGTTGGCCGTCGCCGAGGCGATACGCGATAACGCGATCCTGGTCGTCGAAGCAGGCACCGGCACCGGCAAGACCTTCGCCTATCTGGTTCCCGCGCTGCTCGCGGGCGGCAAGGTGATCATCTCGACCGGCACGAAGAACCTGCAGGACCAGTTGTTCCAGAAAGATTTGCCGATGGTGCGCGATGCGCTGAAGGCGCCGGTGTCGGTGGCGTTGCTCAAGGGGCGCGCCAACTATGTATGCCACTATCATCTGGAGCGCGCATTAAGCGACGGCCGCTTTGCGACGCGCGAGGACATCAAGCATCTGGGCAAGATCAAGCAATACGCCAAGGTCAGCGATTCCGGCGACAAGAGCGGGCTGGCCGACGTGCCAGAGAATGCGCCGATCTGGATGCAGGTGACCTCGACGCGCGACAACTGTCTCGGCCAGGAATGTCCCAACCACAAGGAATGCTTCGTGCTCAAGGCGCGCACCGAGGCGATGAAAGCGGACATCGTGGTGGTGAACCACCACCTGTTTTTCGCGGATGTGATGTTGCGCGACGAGGGCGTGGCGGAGCTGTTGCCGGCCTGCAACACGGTGATCTTCGACGAGGCGCACCAGCTGCCGGAGACCGCCAGCCTGTTCTTCGGCGAGAGCCTGTCCACCACGCTGCTGCTCGATCTGGCGCGCGATACGCGCCTCGAGGCGGCAGCTGGAGCCAAGGACTTCGCGCCGCTGCCCAAGGCTTGCGACGAGCTGGACAAGGTTGCGCGCGACTTGCGGCTGGTGTTCAAGAAAGAAGGACGGATGCCTGCTCTTGCGCTGGACAGCTTCAAGGACTGGCAGCCTGCGCTGAAAATCGTGAGCGACAAGCTTAAGCATCTGTGCGACTTGCTGGAGAAACAGGCGGAGCGCAGCGAGGGGCTGGAGAATTGCTGGCAGCGCGCGCAGGCGTCGGCGCAGCAACTGGCAAAATGGCAAAAGGGCGACGAGCCGGATCAAGTCAGATGGCTGGAGGTATTCCATCACTCGCTGCAACTCAACACCACGCCGCTGTCCATCGCCGAGATTTTCGAGAAGCAGATCGGCGGCAGTGCGCGCGCGTGGATCTTCACTTCCGCGACACTCGCGGTGAAGCAGGATTTCTCGCACTACCAGGGCGAGATGGGTTTGCTCAAGGCCAAGACCGCGTGCTGGGACAGCCCGTTCAACTACGCCGAGCAGGCGTTGCTGTATGTGCCGACCGAGCTGCCGGAGCCGAACAGCGAAGGCTATACCGAGGCGGTGGTGCAGGCCGCCCTGCCATTGATCGAAGCCAGCAAGGGGCGCGCGTTTTTTCTGTTCACCAGCCTGCGCGCGATGCAGCGCGCCCACGAGATACTGCAGGCCGAATTCGACCGGCGCGGCTGGAACTACCCGCTGCTGCTGCAAGGCGAAGGCTCGCGCAACGAATTGCTGACGCGCTTCCGCTCGCTCGGCAATGCGGTGCTGCTCGGCAGCCAGTCGTTCTGGGAAGGTGTGGACGTGCGCGGCGAGGCATTGTCGCTGGTCATCATCGACAAACTGCCGTTCGCCCCGCCCGATGATCCGGTGCTGGCTGCGCGCATTGCACAACTCAACAAACAGGGACGCAACGCGTTCATGGAATACCAGTTGCCGCGCGCGATCATCGCGCTGAAACAGGGTGCGGGAAGATTGATCCGCGATGAAACCGACCGGGGTGTGCTGATGATCTGCGACCCGCGCCTGATCAGCAAGCCTTACGGAAAGCGCATCTGGCAAAGCCTGCCGCCGTTCAAGCGCACCAGGGTCGAGGCAGAGGCGGTGGCGTTTTTCAACACTGTTCCCCCAGCACAAAACAACCCTGAACGATCCGTCCTGCTCTAGCAGGAGATCAGCTAGTTATCGGCAACTCCAGCTTGGCGACCAGTCCGCCCTCTTTGCCATTTTCCAGACGGAATTCGCCACCATGCAGCCGGGCGGCGCGTTCGACGATGGCCAAGCCCAAACCGGACCCGCTCGCATCGCTGCGTGCGGCTTCCAGCCGGACGAACGGGCGCTTCACCGCTTCGCGTTGCGCATCCGGGATGCCTGTGCCGCGATCTGCCACAATCAGCAGGATCGCGTTCGCTTCCTGGCGAAGCTGCACGGTGATCTCGCCGCCGCCGTATTTGACGGCGTTATCCAGCAAGTTCCCGAGCGCGCGTTTTAACAGCAGCGGCCTGGCAGCTAGCAATGGCACGGGCTGCAAATCAAGCGCGAGTGTCGATGCTTGCGCTGCAAATCGTTGCGCGACTTCTTGCACCAGAATCTGCATATTGACAGGCGCCGCGGCTTCGTTTTCATCAAGACGCGCGAAGTCGAGAAATTGCTGGATGACCGCATCCATCTGCTCAACGTCCGCGTTCAGCCCTTCGCGCAGCACCTCATCCCCGCTCATTTCGGCGGCGAGCCGGATGCGTGTCAGCGGGGTGCGCAGATCATGCGAAATACCCCCCAACACCATGGCGCGTTCGCGCTCATGTGCCGCAAGATCGGCGGACATCTGATTGAAGGCGCGTGCCACATTGGCGATCTCCGTGGCGCCTTCTTCACGCAAACGCTGCGGGGTCTCGCCGCGTCCGACCTGCAGCGCGGCCTGCGCCATTTCCTTGAGTGGGCGGGCAACCTGGCGCGCGATAAAGTATGCCCCGAGCAAGGCCAAGCCCAACACCATTGCACCCCTGGCTAACCATACCGGCGAACGCGGAGGCTGCATGCGTTCCTTGGGCAGGGATACCCAGAATTCTTCTCCGCCGATCATAAAGCTCACCCAGAAAGCTTCCACGCCGTTACGCGATTCGGCAAAGCGCGTGTTCGTTCCAACACTGTTACGCACTTTTTCCTTCATCAGGCGCACTTCCGGCCGATCGTCGTGCAAAGGGATCAGCACATCGCTTTCCTCGGCAGCCTGCACGCGCAATCCTTCCGCCTCGGCCAATTCCGCGAGCAATGCGGAACGCCATTCCGGCGCGGCAGAAAGCACGGCAGCGCGCGTGAGATTGACCACTGCCACCACCAACTGAGCCATCTGCTTCGCGCGCGGCTCCTGTTCGACATGCCGGAAAATCGCAATCGATGCGGCAAGCGAGAGCACGATCAATACCATGATGAGCAGAAAGGAACGCGCCAGCAGCGTTCTCGGCAGGCCGATCAAGACTTGACTCCGTCCGGAACGAATACGTAGCCATGCCCCCACACCGTCTGGATAAAGCGCGGCTTGGCTGGATCAGGCTCGATCAGTTTGCGCAACCGTGACACTTGCACGTCTATCGCCCGGTCAAACGGATCGTGATCCCGGCCGCGCGCCAGCTCCATCAGTTTGTCGCGTGACAGCGGATGGCGCGGGTGTGTGGTCAATGCCCTGAGCAACGCGAATTCGCCCGTGGTCAGGGCAGTCGCAATCCCTGCCCGGGTCAGCATGCGCGTGGCAAAATTCAGCTCGCAGTCGCCGAAGGCGATGCTCTTCTCCTCGGTGTCCGGCGCACCGACGGGTTGCGATCCCTTGCGGCGCAACACAGCGGTGATGCGCGCCACCAGTTCGCGCGGATTGAACGGTTTGGGAAGATAATCATCCGCGCCCATTTCCAGGCCGACGATGCGGTCTATCTCGTCGCCCTTGGCGGTGAGCAGAATCACCGGCACGTTCTCACCCGCCCCGCGCAAACGGCGCAAGATCGCCAGCCCGTCCTCATTGGGCAACATCAGATCGAGCACCAGCAGGTGGTAGTGATTGTGCATCAAAGCGCGATCCATCTCGCTGCCGTCCGCGACCGCTTTCACTTCATAGCCCTGCTCACCCAGATAGCGCAGCAGCAACTCGCGCAAACGCGAGTCGTCGTCAATAATCAGGATTCGATGTGTGTTTGTCATGTCGGCATGATAAAGCGAACTATTGTCAAGGCTGTAATAAATTGTGAGGTATTCGTACGATTGATACAAATATTTACATATTCGCCACCGGAACAAACACTTTCCTTACGACTTGATCCTAAGATTCGCTTTCGCACTTAAACACCCAGGAGAAAAAACATGAATAACAGAATCATCCGGACATTGTTTGTTGCCATTGGCTTGACGCTTGCATCGGCATCGGTATTCGCAGCGAAAGGCGGATGTGATCACGCCTGGAGCGCAGAGCACGAATATGGCGGGACCGCACGTTTTGAGAAGCACATGGTCAAACTGCATGATGCCCTCAAGCTTACATCTGCCCAGGAGGCGGCCTGGACTGACTTTTCGAACAAAATGAAACCGGTCAATATGGATAAACCCAAAATGGATAAACCCGGAAATCAAGACTGGAAGGATCTGAGTACGCCGGATCGTCTCGACAAAGTACTGAACAACATGAAATCACATGAGAAGCAATTGGCCGAACATGCGGCAGTTGTACGCACTTTTTATGGCGCATTGACTCCGGACCAGCAAAAAATATTCGACCACCAGTTCCAGGCGCGTCATCACCGCCATGATCACCACTCACGTGGTGAAAAAAATGGGATGTAAGGTTGATTGACTTCCCCATCAACTAAATCGCTCTGCGCTGGTCTAAAAAACAATTCACCTTGAAAGGAACGATCATGAACATTTATCGAACTTTTATTATCAAGGCGCTGACCATTGCAACTCTGGTTGCGATATCGATGCCCGCCAGCGCCGAACAGAATGAGCGGCGCGGAGGGGATGGCAGGCATGACGGCTTCAGGGGTGGCGGCGATATCTTCAGAGGTGGTGGCGATATCCGTCGCTTCGGCCGGCATGATTACAATGTATGGCGTTCCGGTGGTTGGCGGCACGGACGGCATGGGGACAGATTGGGATGGTGGTGGGTCGTGGCAGGAGCATGGTATTTATATCCTGAACCGGTTTATCCATACCCGGATCCTTATACACCGCCGGTCATAGTGACGCAGCCAGCCCCTCAGCCGGTTGGACCTCCACCGGCCCAGTTCTGGTATTTCTGTGCTGCATCGAATGGCTATTACCCTTACGTGCCTTCCTGTCCCAGCGGCTGGGAAACCGTACCGGCTACTCCACCCGCTGTTACACCTAGTGCGCCGCCAATCGCTCCGGTACAGTGATGAACAAGGAGACAGCAATGAATTCCAAATGGTATCGCAGAGTTGTTTACGTTTCGGCGCCGCTTGTGTTCGCTGGCTGCATGACGTCCGTCCCGATGGGTCCCAGAGTGGCCGTGATGCCGGCACCCGGCAAGCCGTTTGAAGTGTTTGTAGCGGAAGAGCGCATGTGCCGCCAGTATGCCGAACAGTCGATAGGTTCATCCCCCAATGAAGTGGCGTCACAAAATGCCGTTGGGACAACGGCAGCGGGAGTAGTGATCGGTACGGCAGTAGGTGCACTGGCTGGGGGACGCGGAGGCGCCCCTGTCGGTGCTGCGGTTGGGCTCGTTGCGGGATCGGCAGCCGGTTCGGATCAAGCAGCCTATTCTTCGCGGGATGCCCAGTGGCGTTATGACATCGCATATCAGCAATGCATGTATGCCAAAGGCAATCAGGTTCCCGGTTATCCAATCCAGAGGCAGATCCCGCCGCCACCCGATACCGGATACAGGCAGTCCCCACCGCCCCCACCACGGTGAGGTATCGGAGTGACTTTGGTCAAGCCGAATCATCTTTCATTTTTCCCTTGTATCTTTTTTCCATGTAACGGGGAAACTTGTTACCCAGAACCGGCCTTGCGCAACGAAAGGAAATCACCATAAAAACCAGGACTCTCATTCTATCTCTGACCGTTGCCGGATTAGCCATCTGCATCAGCCTGCCCGCGCTGGCGGAAGAGATTGACCTGAACAACTCGCCACCCCCCGCCTCTCGTATGGAGCGCTTGAACGATAAGTCCTCAGGAGATCGCGCTGAGATGCACGATAAATGGGGAAAAATGTCTCCTGAAGAGCGCACGGCGCGGCGCAAAGAAATGCTTGAACACTGGGAAAAAATGCCACCGGAAGAACGTCTCGAAATGCGCAAAAAGATGAAAGAACACTGGGAGAAAATGCCGCCGGAAGAACGCGAAGCGCGGCGCAAAGAAATGCGCGAACACTGGGCAAAAATGAGCCCGGAAGAACGTGATCAATTCAAACGCGACTTGGGCATACAGGACAATAAGTAACCGCCCCGCTCACTCTGAATGAAACGGCAGATGGGATTACTGGTGATAAGACTGGCCACCATGAAGCGGCCTACAGACGTTTAACCGCTACGCGACCATCACTTCGTCGCGCATCCGCAATGCCTCTTCGATGTCCACTGCCACCACTTTGGATACGCCTTTCTCCTGCATCGTCACGCCGACCAGTTGCTGCGCCAGTTCCATCGTGATCTTGTTGTGGCTGATGAACACGAACTGGGTGTGCTGCGACATTTTCTTGATCAGCGCGCACAGCCGCTCGGTATTGGTGTCATCCAGCGGCGCGTCCACCTCGTCCAGCAGGCAGAAGGGCGCCGGATTGAGTTGGAATAGCGAGAATATCAGCGCGATCGCGGTGAGGGCTTTTTCCCCGCCGGACAACAGATGGATCGAGCTGTTCTTTTTTCCGGGCGGTTGCGCCATCACCTGCACGCCGCTGTCGAGTATTTCTTCGCCGGTCAGCACCAGCCTGGCTTCTCCGCCGGCGAACAATACCGGGAACATTTCCGACAGATGCAGATTGACCTGGTTGTAGGTGTCCATCAACAGCTCGCGCGATTCCTTGTCGATTCGGCGTATCGCCTCTTCCAGCGTCGCCATCGCCTCGTTCAGGTCCGCAGCTTGCGCATCCAGGTAGGCCTGGCGCTCGGTCGCGGTCTGCAATTCCTCGAGCGCGGCGAGATTCACCGCACCCAATTCTTCGATATCGGCATTCAGGCGGTTCAACTCGCTCTGCAATGCATTCGGCTTGTTGTTGCCAGTCTCCAGCAGCGGCAGCAGCACTTGCTCGTCCACACCCTGCAACTGCTCGGACCATTGTTCGAAATGCAGACGCGACTCCTGCTCTTTTAGCGTCAGCTCGCCGAGTTTCTCGCGCAACGGGTTCAGCTTGTGTTCGCAGGCAAGCCGCTCCTGCTCGAACTTTTGCAGATTGACCGTGGCGTTTTCCAGAATGTTGCGCGCCTCGCCCAGCGCCTGCTCGCAAGCCTGGCGCACCAGCAAGGCTGCCTGCAATTGCTGCTGGGCGGTATCATCCTCGCTGACCGACAGGTCTGCGCGCAGTTGCGTCAGGTTCTGTTCGAACTGAGCCAGCGCATCGGTGATCTGTTGAACGTTGTGTTGCAGATCCGATATCTTTTCCGTGCAGGTCTTGGCAAAGAAATGTGCTTCCTGCAAGGCGTGCTGCGCATGCTGCGCGCGGCTGCGCTGCTCGCGCAACGCGATATCCTGGGCGTTGGCATGGCGTTGCGCCTCATCGACCTGCGCATAAAAAGCGGCGATCTGCTCGCGCTGTGTCGCCATCTGTTCATCTATGCCGCGCTGCTGGTTCTGCTCGACGGCCAGCAACTCCGCAGCCTCCTGCATCTCGCGTTCGATCTGCGCGGCACGCTCAACGCTGCGTTCGTGCGCCTGGTTGAGCTTGAGTATATTCATCTGCATGCCGTGCAGACGTTGCTGCAATTCGTTTCCGGCGGTGCGTAAGGGCGCGATCTGCATCTCGATGGATTGGTAATGCTGCTCGGCTTGCTCGACCTGCTGCCTGGAAAACCCCGCATTACGGTTCTGTTCGGCCAGCTCCAGCTCCAGCTTCTCGATCTCGCGCTGCCTCGCCAACACGCCGTGCAACTGGCTGTCCGGTGCATGGAACAACACACTGTGAACGCCAATCAGATGCCCTTGCGGAGTGACGAACCAGCCGCCGGCAGGCAGCAGCGCGCGTTGCGCATAGCCTTGCGCCACGTCCGCAACGGCATACACATGCATCAACCAATCGCGCATCACCGGCAGCACTTGCGCGTCCTGGCATTGCACATAACTCAACAATGACTTCAATTGAACCGACTCGACATTGCTCTGCCCATTGCCGGATGGTGCGAACATCGCGAGCTTCGCAGGGGGCGCATCGCTCCACGCGGTCGCTGCATCCAGTGACGGCAAGGCCAGCGCATTCAGCCGCTCGCGCAACACGGCTTCCAGCGCGTCTTCCCAGCCGCTCTCGATGCGTATCGATTGCCACAGGCGCGGCAGCTTATCCAGTTGGTGCTGCAGCAACCATGCATTCAGGTTCTTGTCGCTGTCTATATGCCGCTGCAGCTGTTGCAATGCATTCAGCCTGGCCTCGGTCTGCGCCAGCATCCGCTCCTGCTGTTGCAACGAATCGCGCTGGTTGCGACGCTGCGTATCCGCCACTGGCAATTGTTCCTGCAAGTGCGCCAATTTTTCTACCTGCTCCGCACGTTCCATTTCGAGCTCGGTAACCTGTTGCTGCGCCTGTTGCAGCGCACCGCCATCGGTACCCGGCAGATTGTCTTTTTCCAGCAACAAACGCGAGCGGCGCGACTCCATTTGCTGGATGTTGCGTTGCAGGTTGGCGCGCTGGGTGTCGGCCAATTGCAGTTGCTGTTGCTGTTGCAATTGTTCGCGCTGCAATTCGTTGTGTCTATCCTGCGCAGTGCGCGCCGCCTGTTCCGCCTGCGGCAAGTTCTGCCCTTCCGATTCCGCGAGTAGCTCGGCCTCCGCTACTTTGGCTCCGGCACCTTCCTGCTGGCGCTGCCAATGCTCCAGCAGGGAATGCACGCCCTGCCGCTGATGCTTCTGCTGTTCGATCTGTTTCTCGGTATTGGCGAGTTGCTGGGTCATGCGCTGGCGTTGGTCGGCGACATGCTTGATGTGCTGTTCCAGCCGCGCAATCTCGGCATTCGCCGTGTACAGCTCGCCCTGCTTGGCATGCAGCGCATCGGAAAGCTGGTAATGTCCGCTGCGCGCGGTTTCCAGTTGGCTTTCGATGTCGCGCAGCCGCGCAGTTTCGGCTTCCAGTTCGGTGCGGGTTCTCTCGGTGGCATGCGCAAATTTGACGCGCTGCGCTTCGGCTTCCTGCTTCTTTACCAGCCAGAACAGATGCTGCGTGGTGTCGCGCTGCGTTTCCAGCGCGCGGTATTGCTTCGCCACTTCGGCCTGTGCGCCCAGATGCACCAGCTGTTTTTCCAGCTCCTGCAAAATGTCGCTGACGCGCAACAGGTTGTCGCGCGTATCGCCGATACGCAACTCGGTCTCGCGCCTGCGGTCGCGGTATTTGGAAACGCCTGCCGCCTCTTCGAGGAAAATGCGCAGTTCTTCCGGCTTGGCCTCGATGATGCGCGAGATCATGCCCTGCTCGATGATGGCATAGGCGCGGGCGCCCAACCCGGTGCCGAGGAAGATGTCGGTGATGTCCTTGCGCCGCACGTGCTGGTTATTGATGTGGTAGCTGGAATCGCCGTCGCGCTGCAACACGCGTTTGATGGAGATCTCCGCGTAGCTCGACCACTGCCCGTTCGCCTTGCCCAGCGAATTGTCGAATATCAGTTCGACGCTGGCGCGGGACACCGGCTTGCGCTTGCTGGAGCCGTTGAAGATCACGTCCTGCATGGTTTCGCCGCGCAGCGCGGAAGCCTTGGATTCGCCGAGCACCCAGCGCAGCGCGTCGATCACATTCGACTTGCCGCACCCGTTCGGGCCGACCACGCCCACGATTTGACCCGGCAGCGAGATGTGCGTGGGGTCAACGAAGGATTTGAAACCGGCTAGTTTGATTTGGGAAAGACGCAATTTGGAAGTCACAACGTTATAATGCGCGCCATTCTAGCGGTCATGGCGATCAAAGTCACCCCCGTATCATAGGCTGTCATGACCGCTCCCTCACCCCGCCCTCTGATGAAGCCACTGATGGGACTACTAGCCATCTGACTAGGCCATCAATAAGCGATGGCCAAGTCGCTGGTTATCCCGCAAGCGGGCGAGGGTGATAAAGTGTCGCTTTGCGACGCTAACATTAACTAAACCTGACGGGCAGACCAAATGACTTCAAAGCCGAGCAAAACCCTGGAAACCTTCCCCAACCCGAACCCGCAGCGCGACTACCATATCCACATGGAAATCCCCGAGTTCACCTGCCTGTGCCCCAAGACCGGCCAGCCGGATTTCGCCACGCTGGTGCTGGACTACATTGCGGATGCACAGTGTGTTGAGCTAAAAAGTCTCAAGCTGTATATCTGGTCGTTCCGCAATGAAGGGCATTTTCACGAGGATGTCACCAACCGCATCCTGGATGATCTGGTCGCCGCCACCCAGCCGCGCTTCATGCGCCTCACCGCCAAATTTTATGTGCGCGGCGGAATATTCACCAATGTGGTGGCGGAACACCGCAAGCCTGGCTGGCAGCCAGCGCCGCACATCGAATTGAACCGGTTCGACACGCAATCGAACACCCGGGGCTGATGTTTCCATAATGTTGCCTATATGATGTTCCTGGGCCTGGACTTCGGCACTTCCGGCGCACGTGCCTGCGTCATTGACAGTGAGAAAAACATCGTCTGGAAACAGCACATCGCGTACCCCGACCCGGCTTCGCAAACCCCGTCCGACTGGCGTGCTGCACTGCATATGCTGCTGAGCGCACTGCCGAAAGATATTGCGGCCGGGTTGCATGGCCTGGCGATAGACGGCACTTCCGCCACGGTGTTGCTGTGTGATGAAGCACTGGAGCCATGTTCCCCTGCCCTGCTCTACCACGACAACCGCGCACAGCAACAAGCCGAACAACTCAAAGCCATCGCGCCAGACAGTCATACGGATGCCCGGCCAAAAGTTCTTCGGACCGTTTGCATAGCCACTTCAGGACTTGCCAAGTTTCTTTGGCTGACTCAGCAAATCGACGTTCATCATGCAGCATTTTTTTTACATCAGGCCGATTGGCTCACCGCGCTGCTCAGCGGGAAGCCCGGCATCAGCGACTATCACAACGCGCTGAAGACCGGCTACGATGTTGAGCAGTTATGCTGGCCGGATTGGGTAATGGCTCTGCCGCACACACATCTGTTGCCGCAGGTGCTGGCGCCAGGCGAAGTGATCGGACACATCCAGCCGGACATCGCGGCGCATTTCGGCATCCATCCGCAATGCTTAATTCACGCGGGAACCACCGACAGCACCGCGGCTTTCATCGCTGCGGAGGTAAGTGAGATAGGCGTCGGAGTGACGTCGCTCGGCACAACGCTGGTACTCAAGCAACTTTCACAACATCGCATCGAAGCGGCGGAATATGGCGTGTATAGCCATCGCTACGGCAATCTGTGGCTGGTGGGCGGCGCATCGAATGCAGGAGCCGGCGTGCTACGAAACTACTTTGACGATGCCCAGCTTGCCATCCTGAGTGCGCAGATCGATCCACTGCAGTTCTGCCCGCTGGATTATTATCCATTGACCAGGATCGGCGAACGTTTCCCGATCAACGATGCGCAGCTCGCACCCCGACTTGAACCGCGTCCCGTTAGTGATGTGGAATTTCTGCACGGGTTGTTGCAAGGCCTGGCGCGTATCGAAGCGGCTGGCTATGCCAGACTCGCCGAATTGGGTGCGCCAGCGCTCAAGCGCGTGGTGACCAACGGCGGCGGAGTGAAAAATACCGTGTGGAGAACGATGCGCGAAAGGTTGCTCGGGGTGCCGGTCAGTGCGGCAAATCATTGCGAAGCGGCTTACGGCAGCGCGTTGCTATGCCTCAATGGGTAACGCGTATCTTGCAGCAAGCCTTGAACTGCATGACTGTCATCGGCATGCCGAATAGAAAATCCTGAAAAGCATGGCAACCGCGCATCTCGAGAAACTCGCGCTGCCCCTCGGTTTCAATCCCTTCCGCGATCACGTCCAACCCTAACGCCTCGGACATCGCGATGATAGTCTGTACGATGGCGACATCGTTAGAGTCAGTGGCGATATAGCGCGCAAAGGATTGGTCGATTTTAACCCATGAAGGGAAATCCCCAACTATGTCTGGGAGTTTCCCTTCATGGGATAAGACTAGTCTAGCCATATTCATATAACCAAAGAAATATAAATATTCCCCATAATCGCCACACGGGCAAGACGACTGCAATTCAAAACCTTATAATCTCCTCTTGATTCATCTCGCACAGTTCGGAGCCAGCCATGTCGCACAACCTGTTCAACACACGCCAAACCTTCAAGCTCGCCAGCGGCAAACCAGGCACGCTGTATTCGTTGCCCGCACTGGAAGCCGCCGGGATCGGCAAGATCTCGCGCTTGCCGGTCTCGATACGCATCGTGCTGGAAGCAGTGTTGCGCAATTACGACGGCAAGAAAATCTCCGAGGCGCATATCCGCCAACTTGCAAACTGGCAGCCGAATGCCGCGCGCACCGATGAAATACCCTTCGTGGTGGCGCGCATCGTGTTGCAGGATTTCACCGGCGTGCCGCTGCTCGTCGACCTCGCTGCGATGCGTGATGCCGCTACCAAAATGGGCAAAGACCCCAAGATCATCGAGCCGCTGGTGCCGGTGAATCTGGTCGTGGATCACTCGGTGCAAGTGGATTACTACAACAGCCCGGACGCGCTCAAGCTGAACATGGAGCTGGAATTCGAGCGCAACGCCGAACGCTACAAATTCATGAAATGGGGGATGCAGGCGTTCGATACGTTCAAGGTCGTGCCGCCCGGCATCGGCATCGTGCATCAGGTCAATCTCGAATATCTGGCGCGCGGCGTGCAGCAAAAGGACGGTGTGTACTACCCGGACACGCTGGTCGGCACCGACAGCCACACCACGATGATCAACGGCATCGGCGTGGTCGGCTGGGGTGTCGGCGGAATCGAGGCGGAAGCCGGCATGCTCGGCCAGCCGGTGTATTTTCTGACCCCCGACGTGGTCGGTGTGCATCTCAAAGGCAAGCTGCGCGAAGGCGTGACCGCGACCGACCTGGTGCTGACCGTGACCGAGTTGTTGCGCAAGCACAAGGTGGTCGGCAAGTTCGTCGAGTTCTTCGGCGCAGGCACCGCAGCCCTCACCCTGCCGGATCGTGCCACGATCGCCAACATGGCTCCCGAATATGGCGCGACCATGGGCTTCTTCCCTGTAGACGATGTCACCGTCGGCTATATGCGCAACACCGGGCGCACCGACGAGGAAGTGGATGCCTTCGCCTCCTACTTCAAGGCGCAAGGTTTGTATGGCATCCCACAAGCCGGGCAAATCGATTACAGCAGCGTGGTAGAACTGGATCTGTCCGGCATCGAACCGTCGCTGGCCGGCCCGAAACGCCCGCAGGATCGTATCGCACTGTCACGCATGAAGGAAACCTTCAATACCCTGTTCGGCAAACCAACAACGGAAAACGGTTTCAACAAACCCGCCGCCGAACTGGGCAAACGCTACGCCACCAAGCTGCCCGATCACCGTGGCAACGTGTGCATCCCGATTGCCGGAGGCGGCCTGCTGGACAGCGAAAGCGCACCAGCCGGGAAACCTGCCTTGGGCAGCCACAGCAGCAGCGCAGCCAGCGAGATTGAGATGCTGGACAGTCATCCGACTGCGGCGCAGCGCTGTCAAAGTGAAGACAAAACACTTGCGGTGGTAGAGATCGGCCACGGCGATGTACTGATCGCCGCGATCACTTCCTGCACCAATACCTCCAATCCCAGCGTGTTGCTGACGGCAGGTTTGCTGGCGAAAAAAGCGGTCGAAAAAGGTTTGCGCGTCAAGCCGCACATCAAGACCTCGCTGGCTCCCGGCTCGCGCGTGGTCACCAGCTACCTCACCAACGCAGGCCTGCTGTCCTATCTGGAACAACTCGGCTTCGGTGTGGCGGCCTACGGCTGCACCACCTGCATCGGCAATTCCGGCCCGCTGGATGCGATGATCGAAGAGGTCATCGTCGCCAACGATCTGATTGCTGCGGCAGTGCTGTCCGGCAACCGCAACTTCGAGGCGCGCATCCACGCCAACATCAAGGCCAACTTTCTGGCCAGTCCGCCGCTGGTGGTGGCTTACGCCATCGCCGGCAAAATGAACATCAATCTCGACACCGAAGCATTGGGTACCGGCAAGGATGGCAAACCGGTCTACCTGAAGGACATCTGGCCGAGCAGCGATGAAGTGCAGGCCGTGATGAAGTTCGCCGCCGATCCGGCGGTATATCGCAGGCTGTATTCCGATCTCACCAAAGACCTGCCATTGTGGAACGCGATCTCCGCGCCGACCGGCAATCGTTACCAGTGGGACGACTCCACCTACATCGCGCGCCCGCCGTTCTTCGAACAGTTCGGCATGCAGACCGGCAACATCACCGGGATCAAGAATGCCAAGGCGTTGGCGATATTCGGCGACTCGGTCACCACCGACCATATCAGTCCGGCCGGCAGTTTCAAGGCGACGTCGCCGGCAGGAAAATATCTGCAAGAGCATGGCGTGGCGATCAAGGATTTCAACAGCTACGGCTCGCGGCGCGGCAACCACGAAGTGATGATGCGCGGCACTTTTGCAAACGTGCGCATCAAAAACCTGATGCTGCCCGCCAAGGCAGACGGCAGCCGTATCGAAGGCGGCTACACGCTGTACAAGGGCGAACAGACGGCGATCTACGATGCCGCAATGAAATATATCGCCGATGGCACGCCGACCGTGATCTTCGCCGGCGAAGAATACGGCACCGGCTCGAGCCGCGACTGGGCGGCGAAAGGCACGCAGCTGTTGGGCGTGAAAGCGGTCATCGCCAAATCCTACGAACGCATCCACCGCAGCAATCTGGTCGGCATGGGCGTGCTGCCGCTGCAATTCAAGGGCGACACTTACGTTGCCACACTGAATTTGACCGGCGAGGAAAGTTTCGACATCAGCGGCATCGACGACAAGCTGAAACCGCAGCAGGACGTGACCCTCACCATCCGCCGCAAGGACGGCAGCACGCAGCAAGTGCCTCTGCTGTTGCGCATCGACACGCCGATCGAAGTGGACTACTACCGTCATGGCGGGATACTGCCGTATGTGTTGCGCGAGCTGGTATCAAAATAAGCAGTTGCAGGGTGGGCTCTGCGTGTGTTGTTGGGGCTTTAGCCCCTTACAACCACGGCGTACCCCTTGCGGGTGCTGCCCACCATGTCGGGCGTAGCCAGACCTACGATTTAGGTATAGCCAACTAAGGAAAAATATCATGGCCGCCAGAAAAGAGCGTGATTCTTTCGGCAGCATCGAGGTGCCTGCCGAACATCTGTGGGGCGCGCAGACCCAGCGCTCGCTCGAGCACTTCCACATATCCTCCGAACATATGCCCGAAGAGATCATCATGGCGCTCGCCGCAATCAAGCGTGCCTGTGCGCTGGTCAACCGTGACCTGGGATTGCTGAATGAGGAGAAGGTGACAGCCATCGTGCAGGCCGCAGACGAAGTACTGGCCGGCCAGCATAACCAGGAATTTCCGCTATCCGTCTGGCAAACCGGCTCAGGCACGCAGAGCAACATGAACATCAACGAGGTGCTCGCCAACCGCGCCTCGGAATTGCTCGGCGGCGTGCGCGGTGAAGCGCGCAACATCCATCCCAACGATGACGTCAATCTCGGCCAGTCATCCAACGACATCTTCCCCACCGCGATGCACTTGGCTGCCGTGATTGGAATTCAGCAAAAACTCCTCCCGGCATTGGCTACGCTACGCGCAACCCTGAAAATTAAATCTGACGAGTTCGCCGGCATCGTCAAGATCGGCCGCACGCATCTGCAGGACGCTACACCGCTGACGCTGGGCCAGGAATTTTCCGGCTATGTCGCACAACTTGATCTCGCGAAATTTTTATTGCTCGCTGCGCTGGCACCGCTTTACGAACTGGCGGTCGGCGGTACAGCAGTCGGCACCGGACTGAACACCCATGCCGAATTCGGCGAGCGCGTCGCCGCGGAACTGGCGCGCAGCAACGCCGCACGATTCGGCAATGAAGCTCCGTTCAAGAGTGCCGCCAACAAATTTGCCGCGCTGGCCGCACATGATGCGCTGGTGTCCGCCCACGGCGCGCTCAAGACGCTGGCTGTCGCGCTGATGAAGATCGCCAATGACGTGCGCTGGTTGGCCTCCGGCCCGCGTTCCGGCCTGGGCGAGATCAGCATCCCGGAAAACGAGCCGGGCAGTTCGATCATGCCGGGCAAAGTGAATCCTACCCAGTGCGAAGCACTGGTCATGCTGTGCTGCCAGGTGTTCGGTAACGACGTTGCCATCACAGTCGGCGGCGCCTCAGGCAACTTCGAACTCAATGTATTCAAGCCGCTCATCGCTCACAACTTTTCTCAGAGCGTGCGCCTGCTCGCCGACGGCATGACCAGCTTCGAAGAATACTGCGTGCGCGGCATCGAGGCCAATCACGGACGCATCGCCGAACTGATGGAACGTTCGTTAATGCTGGTGACCGCGCTGACCCCGCATATCGGCTACGACCGCGCCGCCGAAATCGCCAAACGCGCGCACCATGACGGCAGCACACTCAAACAGGCAGCGCTGGCACTGGGCTATGTCACGGAACAGGATTTCGAGCGATGGGTACGGCCGGCCGATATGGTTCATCCCAGCAAAACGTAAAGGTATGATTCATTCACGGCAGGAATGGCTCGTTTCGGGAAACGCGAACTACCGCTTTCGACCCAATAGGAATGTCATTTTTCCCAATAGCAGAAGTTAAAAGTTACACCAGCCATGAAATCGGCTACTTCGTCGAGCGACTTGCTAGCCAAATATTGGCGAGTGGATGTTATTTCCAAGGCAACCTCTACGT
>JADGRM010000124.1 GCA_017880945.1 Gallionella sp.
ATCCGCACCGCGCAGCTCCGACCCGAAGTGTCCGGTCTGTATCATCTGGTTGCGGGAGGCGAAGCTTCGTGGCACAGCTATGCCAGCTTCGTGATCGACCTTGCGCGCCGCGCCGGTGTCCCGCTCAAGGTCGCGCCGGATGCGATCAAGCCCGTGCCCACCAGCGCTTTCCCCACACCCGCGAAACGCCCGCACAACTCGCGGATGGATACCGCGAAACTGCAGCGCACTTTCGGATTGAACCTGCCGTCGTGGGAAACCGGTGTGGCGCGGATGTTGAACGAAGTGCTGGAGAAATTGTAGGAGCAGGCCATGCCTGCGAGCCATTTGGTCGCGGGCATGGCCCGCTCCTACGATATTTCACTGTTGATTGAGAAATGGAATCAGTTTTTGTAGGGCGGGCTTCGCCCGCCGGATCAAGCCTGTCCTGAGCTTGCCGAAGGGTTGTCGGGCGAGCTTTGCATAGCCATTCGGTTAAGTCACCTAAAGGCTTTGCATAGCCATTCGGCTAAGTCACCAAAATACGGTGACATAAGCCGCTGGTTAAGCCCGACCTACGACTCAGCCCTTGCACCTTGATCCTTGCACCTTGCACCTTGACCCTTGGTTCTTATCCTTCGACGATCTGCAAACTGACGCCCAGCGCTTTCCACTGTTTCACTTCATCCTGCAATACGGTTTCGGTCAGGGGATTTTGTGCCAGCCAGTCGGGGTCTATCGAGAGGTGGAACTTGGTGCCGCTGAAACGTCCTTGCAAAGCGGGCAGGCCGCTGTCGCTGCGGTTGCGATAGAACAGCACCGCCAGGCGCAAACTCATTGCCAGAATAAAATCTTCAGTATTTTTCAACTGCCCCTGCAGCTTGTTCAGACTGCCGCGCTGCGCCAGCGTCAACAGGCTCAGGCGCGTTTGTTCCTTTTTTGAGTAGCCCGGCATGTCGGCGTTGGCGAGGATGTAGGCGGTGTGTTTGTGATAGCCGTTGTGTGCGACGCTGATGCCGATCTCGTGCAGGTTGGCTGCCCAGCCGAGCAGGTGCAGCGCGGCTGGGTCGTTTTCGCTGCCGAGAAATTGCTGCGCCAATATCTGCGCGAGTTTCGCGACGCGCCCGGCTTGTTTGGCATCGACGTGATAACGCTGCATGAACTGCTGGGCGGTCACGTCGCGCACGTCATGGTCATGAAAGCGTCCCAGCAAGTCATACAGAACGCCCTCGCGCAACGCGCCCATGGCGGGGTCCATGTGGGTGATATTCAGTTCGCAAAATGCCGCGTACAAGATCGCAAACCCGCCGGCCAGCGTGGAAATGCGATCCTGGCGAAAGCCCTGCAGATCGAGCTTATGCATGTCGCCGACATTGAGCAGATGGGCGCGCAATCTGTCGAGCCCGTCGCGCGTGATACCGCCGTTGCTGTAGCCGTTCAGCTCCAGGATTTCGGCGATCGCCCTGGCCGTGCCGGACGAGCCGAGGGCCTGCTGCCATTGCCCCTTGTAGTCCGCGACGATGGTTTGCAATTCGTTGCGCGCGGCGAGTTCGGCCTGTTTGAGATTTTGTTTGGTGATCTTCCCGTCCGGGAAAAAACGGTTGCTGAAACTGACGCAGCCCATATACAGGCTTTCCAGTTTGAGCGGAGTGAGCCCGTTGCCGATGATGAATTCGGTCGAGCCGCCGCCGATGTCGATCACCAGCCGGTTGTGTTTCGATTGCGGCAACTCATGCGCCACGCCGAGGTAGATCAGCCGTGCTTCTTCGCGTCCGGCGATGACTTCGATCGGAAATCCCAGGACATGCTCGGCTTGCGGTATGAAGTCGGCGGCATTTTTGGCCACGCGCAGCGAGTTGGTGCCGACCACGCGCACCGCATCGCGCGGCAAGTTGCGCAGGCGTTCGGCAAATCGTCCCAGTGCAACCAGGGCGCGTTGCTGTGTCTCGGCATCCAGATATTTGTCGGCGGTGAGCCCGGCGGCCAGCCGCACCGGTTCGCGCAATCCGTCCAGCATGTATAGCTGGTCACCCTCCACCCGCGCGACTTGCAATCTAAAACTGTTCGAGCCCAGATCAACGGCGGCGAGGATAGGCTGTTGCCGCACTATTTCTGGATTTCCTGATCGATCTCATCAATGGTGATGTGGCGGACGTCGCGTCCCTTGACCATGTAGATGACATACTCTGACATGTTTTTGGCGTGGTCGCCGATGCGTTCGATCGCTTTCGCGACGAACAGGATCTCCAGCGAAGTGGAAATGGTGCGCGGGTCTTCCATCATGAAGGTGATGAGGTAACGCATGATGGCGCGAAACTCTTCGTCCACCTGGTCGTCCTGCCGCACCACCTGTGCGGCCATCACCACATCCAGGCGCGCAAAGGCGTCCAGAGACTTGCGCAGCATGTCCAGGGCGATTTCGGAAGCATGTTTTATTTCATGATAGCGCGGGATGGCCAACCCTTGTTTTTGCGACAGCAGCTTGGCCATGCGCGCGATCTTTTCGGCCTCGTCGCCGATGCGTTCCAGGTCGGTGATGGTCTTGATCACCGCCATCACCAGACGCAAATCACCCGCAGCCGGCTGGCGGCGCGCGATCACCTGGCTGCATGCTTCGTCTATCTTTACTTCCATCGCGTTGACGCGACGGTCGTCGTTGATCACCCGTGTCATCAGGGCTACGTCGCCGCTGACGAGCGACTCGACGGCATTCTTGATCTGGCTTTCCACCAAACCGCCCATCTGCAACACATGTGCGCGGATGGCCTCGAGATCGGCATCGAACTGCCGGGAAATATGGTCACTGCTAGACATGATGAATTCCTTGATTTAAATAACTTTACAGCATAAGCGGCAAATGTGAAGGTAAAGTGACAGCCGCAAAAGCGGCTCTCAATACAGTCCCTCTAGACCGTCATCGTCTTCACGCCTTCCGGTGTGCCCAGCAGCAGCACATCGGCGCCACGGCGAGCGAACAAGCCGTTGGTGACGGCTCCCGCGATGTGATCCAGTGTGGATTCCAGTTCCACCGGGTTCATGATGTCAAGTCCATGCACATCGAGGATCAGGTTGCCGTTGTCGGTGGTAAAACCCTCGCGCAACTTGGGCTGCCCGCCCAGCGCGGCCAGCTGCCGCGCCACAGAACTGCGCGCCATCGGGATCACTTCTACCGGCAACGGAAACTTGCCCAGCACATCCACCAGCTTGCTGGCATCGCACACGCAGATGAATTTCTTGCTGGCTGCCGCCACGATCTTCTCGCGCGTCAGCGCGCCGCCGCCGCCCTTGATCATGTGCAGATGGCGCGTGATCTCGTCCGCTCCGTCCACATACACCTGCAGGCTGCCGGCATCGTTCAGCGACAACACTTCGATGCCGTGTCCCATCAAGCGCTTCGCCGAAGCTTCCGAACTGGCGACCGCGCCGCGTATCTTGTGCTTGATCCTGGCCAATTCATCGATGAAGAAATTGGCGGTGGAACCGGTGCCCACGCCGACGATGCAGTCGACGGGCACATATTCGATCGCAGCCTTGGCGACTGCGCGCTTCATTTCATCCTGACTCATCATACTGTTGGCTCACTTTCGATATTATTGATTCACACACGCGATTATTGCAGGAATTGAAAAGTTTGGGGAATTTTGCTCGTGCAACGTATCCGCTTGCAGTCATATACCCGAATCCGGCTCAAAAGCGCATCATCAAAGCCGCACCGACCTCCGTCTGTACGAAGCCGTTGCTGCGGACCTTGATGGTGCAGCCGCCGGAACAAAAGACAGCAGAGTCGGAATTGAGCATCGTGTAGATACCGCGCACATCGAATCGTAAGCCAAGGCTCCCGGTGAGGAAAAACTTGGCGCCGCCGCCGAGCGATAGTGACAGGCGATTTTCCGTGGTGAGGTCGGAACGATTCGGGGCCATGCGCGTGAGGCCTATCGTGCCCGATACGAAGGGACGCACGCGCTCGCTTTCCGGCAACATAGGCAACATATAGAGCCCGCCGATGTGATAGTAATCGATCGTGAGATCGAACAGCGGGTTGCCCGTGAAGGGTCCGGTGGTCGCCAGGTGCGTGGCCTGCCGGCTCAGGAAGACTTCGATCTGCTTGTCCGGCTCTGTGTCGAAGTCGAGCAGCAACCCGAAGGATTTCGCATCCCCGACCTCGAACTGCGATGCGGTGTTGGTGTCCTCGAAGCTGCCGCCGTAGCGCTGGCCGGCGAACGGCGCGACCTCAATCATCTGTGCAGCGGATGAAACGGCGGGAATCAAGGCGAGTGCCGGAATGAGTGCCAGAGTGATTGCCGGAATAATCGCCGCAATAATTTTCATTTCAACAGGCCCGTCAGGCTGGGGATCGATCGTTCATCCCGCTTCGGAAGTGAATGTAATCGCGGGGTGACGGGGCGTCAATAGCCACGGGGATCAGGAGATTGCCCGGAGATCATCCGGGAGCGCAGCTCATTCGCGGTTCTGGCGGGCCGAATTCCGGTTCAGCGGTGTTAAGATGCCGATGAAATTACAATAAAGCGGGAGGAACGAAAATGCAGATCCGTACAATTGCAACCGCACCCTACACCGATCAAAAGCCCGGCACTTCCGGATTACGCAAACGCGTTCCGGTCTTTCAGCAAGCGCGCTACCTGGAAAATTTCGCCCAGTCCATCTTCGATACCATCGCAGCGCCGCCGGATGCGACACTGGTGCTGGGCGGCGACGGACGCTATTACAACCGCGAGGCGATCCAGATCATTCTGAAAATGGCGGCGGCCAACGGCTTCGGGCGCGTGCTGGTCGGCCAGGGCGGCATACTCTCCACGCCCGCAGCCTCCTGCTTGATCCGCAAATATCGCACCCACGGCGGCATCATCCTGTCGGCCAGCCACAACCCCGGCGGGCCGGACGGCGATTTCGGCATCAAGTACAACACCGCCAACGGCGGCCCCGCACCCGAGAAGATCACCGATGCGATCTTCGCGCAAAGCAAAAAGATCGCGCAATACCGCATCGCCGATGCGGCCGATGTGGAACTGGACAGGACGGGTGATTACGAGATCGGCGACATGACCGTGTCGGTGATCGACCCGGTTGAGGCCTACGCCGAACTGATGGAATCGCTGTTCGATTTCGCGGCAATCCGCGCACTGCTGGCGTCCGGCTTCCGCATCAAGTTCGATGCGATGCACGCGGTGACCGGTCCTTATGCACGCGAGATCTTTGTGAATCGCCTGGGCGCTCCGGCAGACAGCATCATGAACGCGGTGCCGCTGCCGGATTTCGGCGGCGGCCATCCCGACCCCAACCTCACTTACGCGCATGAACTGGTCGAGGTGTTGTATGGCGACGGTGCGCCGGATTTCGGTGCTGCCTCGGACGGCGACGGCGACCGCAACATGATCCTCGGCAAGCATTTTTTCGTCACGCCTTCCGACAGTCTCGCGATACTCGCCGCGAACGCGCATCTGGTGCCGGGTTACCAGCAAGGCCTGGCGGGCATCGCGCGCTCGATGCCGACCAGTGCGGCGGCTGATCGCGTCGCCAAGGCGCTCGGCATCCCCTGCTACGAGACCCCGACCGGCTGGAAGTTTTTCGGCAACCTGATGGATGCGGGCAAGGTGACGCTGTGCGGAGAAGAGAGCTTCGGCACAGGTTCCGATCACATCCGCGAGAAAGACGGGCTGTGGGCAGTGCTGTTCTGGCTGAACATCCTCGCGGTGCGCAAACAATCGGTGGAAGCCATCGTGTTCGAACACTGGGCGCGCTTCGGGCGCAACGTGTACTCGCGCCACGATTACGAAGACATACCTGCTGACGCGGCCAACGGCGTGATGAAGCTGCTGCAAGACCGCTTTGCGGAATTGCGGGGTGCGCAGTTCGGCCATCTGCGAGTTAAGGTGTGCGATGATTTCAGCTATACCGATCCGGTGGACGGCAGTGTCAGCACCGGCCAGGGTGTGCGCATCATCTTCACCGACGATTCGCGCATCGTGTTCCGCTTGTCCGGCACCGGCACCGGGGGTGCGACGCTGCGCATCTATCTGGAAAGTTTCGAGCCGGACGTTTCCAAACACCACCTTGATGCACAGCAAGCGCTGGCCACGCTGATCAGCATCGCACTGCAAATTTCCGAATTGCGCAAACGCACCGGGCGCGAACAGCCGACGGTGATTACCTGAACGGCTATAATTACGACAGTAGTTTCATCAGGGTGGGGATGGGGTAGGTCGGGCTCTGCCCGACATCTTCAAAATACGGCGGGCAGAGCGTGGTTGTTGCCGCTTTAGCGGCTTTACAACCACGGCCTGCCCCTTGCGGGTAGAACCCGCCCTAAAAAAATGTACCCGCCGCATAAATGCGGTTTCAAATTTCAGGAGCAAAACATGGCGAACAGAAAAATTATCCAAACCCCCGACGCGCCAGCCGCAATCGGCACCTATTCGCAAGCGGTACGAGTCAACGACACGATCTACCTGTCCGGCCAGATCGGGCTGGACCCGAGCACGATGCAGTTGGTGGAAGGTATCGATGCGCAGATCCACCGCGTGTTCCAGAATCTGCGCGCGGTATCCAGCGCTGCCGACAGCAGCTTCAATGATCTGGTGAAACTGAACGTGTTTCTCACCGACCTCGGCCATTTCGCCAAAGTGAACGAGATCATGTCCAGCTATTTTCGCCAACCCTATCCGGCACGCGCCGCAGTGGGCGTTGCCGC
>JADGRM010000125.1 GCA_017880945.1 Gallionella sp.
GTCAAGAACGGGGTCGACCACCGCCCATGCGGCCTCAACCGCGTCCTCACGGGTGAACAGCGCGCCATCGCCGGCCATGGCATCACTCAACAGCCGCTCATAGGGTGTTTCTTTTCCCGGCTGTTCATCCAGCAGGTAGAGCTCGCGCTGGTCGCCGACGAATTCCTTGCCTGCTCGCTTGACGCGAGCGGCGAGGGCAACAGCTGAGTTGGGAGATATCCGGAAGCGCAGATAATTGGCTCGCCCGTTCACCGCTACTGAATCGTCGAACAGCCTTTGCGGTGGCGGCTTTAACTCCACCAAGACTTCGGCTGCCGTGACAGTCATACATTTGCCGGAGCGCAGATACCACGGCACTCCCTCCCATCGCCACGAATCGATGAAAAGCCGCATGGCGCAGAACGTCTCGACATTTGAGTCCTTCGCCACGCCCGGCTCCTTGCGGTAGCCGGCGTACTGGCCGCACACCACGTCGTCCGGTTGCAGGGGGCGCATGGCCTGGAATACCTTGGCTTTCTCGCTGTGCACAGCACCAAAGCCCTGATAGGCCGGCGGCTCCATCGCAAGCAGCGCAACGATCTGGAACAAGTGATTCTGGACGACGTCGCGCAGGCAGCCGGCACTTTCGTAAAATACGCCGCGACCCTTCACGCCGAAATCCTCGCTCAGCGTGATCTGCACGCTGGCAACACAGTTGCGGTTCCAGATCGGCTCGAGAAACGAATTGGCGAAACGGAAATAGAGGATATTCATGATCGCCTCCTTCCCGAGATAATGGTCGATGCGGAAGATCGAGTCTTCCGGAAACACCGACAGCGCGATGCGGTTAAGCTCCCGAGCGGAGGCCAGGTCGCGTCCGAACGGCTTTTCAACAATGACGCGCGCTTGGTCTGCCAGGCCCGCAGCCCCAAGCCCTTCGATAACCGTCGCGAACAGCGCAGGAGGGATGGCGAGGTAATGTGCCGGGCGACGGACTTCGCCCAGCGTCTGCTTGAGGGCTTTGAACGTACCCGGGTCGTTGTAATCACCGGCCACATACCGGAGCAACGAAAGAAGGTGGTCGAGGGCGCCCCGGTCATCGATCTTGCCGGCTTGTTTGATACTGTCCTTCACCCGTTTGCGCAGCTGCGCCTGACTCCATTTCGATGAGGCAACGCCCACCACCGGGACGTTTAGGATGCCGCGCTTGGCCATCGCGTAGAGTGCCGGAAAGATCATCTTGTGGGCGAGGTCGCCGGTCACGCCGAAGATCACCAGCGCATCGGCCGGAGTCGTGCGGCTATGGGTATTACGCATCTCAGCGCTCATTTGTTTTTCTCATCATGCCCGCCAAACTGTTTTCTCATCGCGGACAGAAGCCGGTCGGCATAGTCGGCATCGCCGCGCGACGCAAAGCGCTCGAATAATGCCGCGCTGATTACCGGTGCTGGCACGCCCTCGTCGATGGCGGCCAGTGCCGTCCAACGCCCTTCACCCGAATCCGACACACGACCCGAGAACCCGGTGAGATCAGCATCCTCAACCAGCGCCGCTGCCGTCAGATCGAGTAGCCATGACGCCACCACACTGCCGCGCCGCCAGACTTCCGCGATCTGTGGCAGGTCCAGCTCATACTGGTAATACTCCGGGTTGCGCATCGGCGTGGTCTCGGCATCGCTATCATGCGAGCGCTTACCGGCGTTGGCGTTGCGCAGGATGTTCATCCCTTCGGCATAAGCCGCCATCAGGCCATACTCGATGCCGTTGTGGACCATCTTGACGAAGTGGCCCGCGCCGGTCGGGCCGCAATGCAGATATCCGTGTTCTGCAGAGCCGGGATTACCCTTCTTGCCCGGGGTGCGTGTTGCTGCCTCGACACCCGGCGCGATGCTCCTGAAAATCGGGTCCAGGTGCTTGACGATCTGGTCCTCTCCACCGATCATCAGACAGAAGCCGCGTTCCTGCCCAAACACCCCGCCGCTGGTGCCGCAATCGACGTAATGTATGCCCCTGGTCTTGAGCGCCTTCGCTCTCAGGATATCGTCGCGGTAGTAGCTGTTGCCGCCGTCGATGATGATGTCACCGGCATCCATGCGCGAGGCCAGTTCCTCGACTGTCTTGCCCGCCACGCCGGCGGGAACCATCACCCAGACCGCGCGCGGTTTGGTCAGCTTCGCCACCAGTTCGTCGATCGAGGCGGCACCCTGAATGTCGTGGCCTGCGATCTTCTGCACTGCGGCGTGATTCACATCGTAAACGACGCAGCTGTGACCATCCTTCGCCAAGCGCCGTACCAAACTGGCACCCATACGTCCCAATCCGATCATGCCTAGATGCATCCTGAATCTCCTTGCTTAATTGGGTACAACCAACGGTACGAGCAACCCAGGCTCCGCCAGTACACGACACCCGCCGCCGGCTTGATCGTCCGCGCCGGAACATCCTTGCCGAGATGCCAGCGGCACAGTTCTAATTCTGCGCGATTCATCGGTCAGTACTCGCCACCCAGCGCCCGCAGGCGCGACCGCAGAGATTCGATCTCATCCAGCAATTCCAGCGCCAGTGCCGCCCCCGCGAGATCAATGTCAAGATCCCGCTGCAGGCGCAAGGCCATTCGGGCGCGGTGCAGGCTGGCGCCGCCGAAACGCCAGCGGGCCGGTTCACGGCCCAGAGGCTCCAGCACGCCGACATCCACCAGTTCGATGATCCGTTCGGCATGGACGGCGCAGGCGCGGCACAGATCGGCCAGCGTCAGCTGGGTTTGTTCTTCCAGTATGCATATTGCAAATTGTGGCAAGCCATTTTCAGTATTCATCTCTCACACTCCCATTTTGGCGCGTGGATTAAAATCAAGTTCCTGCGCCATTTTCCGGTAGAAATCCTTGGCCGCTTCGGTATCGGCTGGCGGCAACGCGATCGCCAATATCACATAGCAATCTCCGGGCGGGTCGCCCGGTATGCCGCGTCCCTTCAGCCGCAGCTTGCGCCCTGATCCCGAGCCCTCCGGTATTTTGAGTTCCACGATGCCTCCGAGCGTCGGCACTTTCACTGTTGCGCCCAGTGCCGCCTCCCAAGGCGCCACCGGCAAGTCGAGATAGAGGTCCCGGCCATCGACACGGTAAAGCGGGTGTGCCCGAAATTCGACCTGGAGATACAGATCTCCCGCTGTGCCTTCTCCCATACCGGCACTGCCTTGTCCGCCGAGGCGGATGTGCTGGCCTTCGCGGATGCCCTTCGGGATGGTTACGTTGAGAACGCGTTCCCTGGTGACGCCATGGCCCTGCGCATCCACTCCGGGAACCCGCAGAGTGATGGTGCGGGTTGCGCCCTGGTAAGTGTCTTCCAGGTCAATGAGCACCTTGGCATGGTGGTCCTCACCCTTGGCACGAAACGAAGCGCGTCCGGCTCCGCCGGCGCGGAAATCCTTCCCGAACAGGGATGCGAAGAAATCGCTGTAGTCCGCCCCATCGCCGCCGCTGAATTCGAAACCCGCGTTCCAGTCCGGCGGCGGGCGAAACTCCTCCCCGCCTTTCCAGTTGGCTCCGAGTTGATCGTAAGCCACGCGTTTCTCGGCATCCTTAAGTACCTCATAGGCCTCGCCCAGCTCTTTGAAGCGTGCCTCGGCGTCGGCCTCCTTGCTGACATCAGGATGGTACTTGCGGGCCAGCTTGCGGTAGGAACGCTTGATCTCATCCTGAGTCGCGTCACGCGCGACCCCAATGATCTTGTAATAGTCCTTGAATTCCATCTGGCTAATTCCCCTGCAAAGATTCCAAGATTTTCTCGCTTGTTAATCGATCATGATGAATCAACGCACTTCAGCCTGCCGGTAAAACAGCGCCAGTTGCCTGTGGACACCGGGGCAGCAATTTTTCAAGATGTCCGGCGCAGTAAAAAAATACTCGCTCGCTACCGCGAAAAACTCTGCCGGGCTGGTGGCAGCATAAGGATTGATAAATGCTGTTTCACCTGTTGCCACTTGCAGGCACAGTTCATCGTAAGCCCCGCTAAAATCCTCCGCCCATCTTTTCCGGCTCATGCCGCGACGCAATGGCGGCAAGCCATTCGTTACCCCGTTGAGGCCATCCAGTTTATGCGCGAACTCGTGCAACACCACATTGCGGCCGGCCTGGGGATGATAGGTGTCCCGCTCCACGTCATTCCAGGACAAAATCACCGGCCCGCGCAACCATGACTCGCCGGTTAAAATGCTTGCGTCGTTATGCACCAGGCCAATGGCATCCGTCTGCTCATGATTAACCCGGAACGCGCCGGGATAGAGGATGACTTCGACCCAATCATCAAAGTAATCAGTATCCAGATTCAATATCAGCAAACAGGCCTGGGCTGCCACCGCCACGCGCATCGCCAATGTCACTTCCAGACCTTGCACCCCGTTGATAGCCTTGCTATGCAGGAACCAGGTCGTCAGTTCGCGCAGATGCGCCATTTCAACTGCGTCCAGCCCCTGCAGCACCAAAATCTTTCGCGTCACACTGTGCCAAATATGATGAGGTATCAGATTGCGTCGCAGTATTCGACGCATATGCCAGCGTCTTAGCGTATTGCCTAATGAATTCATTTATGAATCTATAAACACTTCATCACCACTATCCGACATTTAACCTGCCAATTGCGCTGCAATATCGTCCACGGCTGTGTGGATCGCCGCCAGAATGAGCTTATCTGCAGCATGCTGGTCAATTTCCGGAATATCCCAACCGAAGATTCTGCGATATTTTTCAACCAGGTTGCGCATATCGGCAGCGATTTCACTGCGGTGCGCATCCAATTCCAGTTGTTCCATTTTTTTCAAGGCAGTTCCTTATTTAGAACAAAAAAATGACAATTCATTTCCACATTACGTTACTTTCTGTCTTTGCCGCGGCAGTAAGTAAATTTATTAAAGGCAACGCCCGATGAGCCATGCTCACCACCGGCTCATCCGCATTCTTATCAGCAAGTAACGGCGAAGATTTTTCTGCATCGATAGCGGCTGTTAGCCGACTCAGCGCCACAGGAACATCTGCCGCCAGAATAGCGCCGGGTATGGTTGCGCTGTGCCCCATCTTTCTCAGCATGGCAAGCGCGACATCACCAAACATGGTGATGTCGGCATAGGCTTTGGTTGTAAATGTCACCAGCATGCAGTTTTCCTCGAATGAATAATTATTCAGCGTTCAATACGTTCGACCAGCTTCTCCAACTGCTGACCAACGGCGTCCCATATACCCATAGGACCGGCTTGCTCGATTTCATCTACCCGCCAGTTTTTAAGTGACTTCAGCCTGAGCTCGGCCAGCCAACTGGAAAATTTGTCTCGCTCTTGCTTCAGACTCGCCAAATTATCTCTGATCTCCGCGTGTTCAGGACCATTACCAACCCCTTTGTGGGCACGTTCTATGAGTTCGTCAAAATGTTTCAAACGTGATTCATGTTCCATGATATTTCGCTGCATCAAGTGATTCAGGTCGGTCATTTCAGTTCTCCCGGTTTGCAATTAAGACTACAGCCCTGTTGCGGACTTCCCTGCTTTAATCGCGCATCTTAAGCAAGTACAGTGTTTTTCGGGATGCCGATGCAGTTCGATGACATCGCCGAGATTTATTACTTGCCTACTGACTAGCGAGGGACGTTTGCTCTTAAACCATAAATTATTCGACTGGAATGTCAATTTAGGCTCCGGATCAGGTTAAGTCAGTGCGGTGGCGTACATATCAAGTTTTGCGATCATGCCACTCGCTCAGACACTTTCATCGTCACACGGCTATCCTTGCACCAAGGTCTCCGTCAGGCTGATATCTCCGCCACAATGTCTCTGTCACCTGTCATCATCTCAAGTATTCGGCCACTGAAGTATCAGATAGAATACGCGCCTCGAATTTCAACTTACGTTTAAGGACACATCATGTATCAAATCGCCCCGAGCATCCTTTCCGCCAATTTCGCCAAACTGGGCGAGGAAGTCGATAACGTTCTCGCCGCCGGCGCGGACATCGTGCACTTCGACGTGATGGACAACCATTACGTGCCCAACCTGACCATCGGCCCCCTGGTCTGCGAAGCGTTGCGCAAGCACGGCGTGACTGCGCCGATCGACGTGCATCTGATGGTCAAGCCGGTGGATCGCATCATTCCCGATTTCGCCAAGGCGGGCGCGACATACATCACCTTTCATCCCGAAGCTTCCGAACACATCGACCGCACCATCGGCCTGATCAAGGAAAGCGGTTGCAAAGCAGGCCTGGTGTTCAACCCGGCCACTCCGCTGGATATACTGGAATTCACGCTGCCCAGGCTCGACATGGTGTTGCTGATGTCGGTGAACCCCGGCTTCGGCGGTCAGAAATTCATCCCGCATGTGCTGGACAAGGCGCGCAAAGTGCGCAAGATGATCGACGCTTCCGGTCTCAAGATTCGCCTGGAGATCGACGGCGGCGTGGGCCCGGCCAACATTCGTGAAGTGGCTGAAGCGGGTGTGGATACTTTTGTGGCCGGTTCCGCAATATTCAGCAAACGCAACGAAAAAGACAAAAACCGTTATGAAACCGTCATCAGCGAAATGCGCGCCGAACTGGCGAAAGTCAAAAGTAAATAAAAAGGTAAAGCAATAATGCAACGAGTCCATTTCCCGCTTGACATCTCC